>JAXEMQ010000011.1:0-2308 GCA_034099845.1 Faecousia sp. | reverse complement strand
AGCCCATGACGGGTGCGCCCGTTACCGCGCAGGAGTATGCTTGTACTCCCAGAGGCCCCTGTCGTGAGGCAGGCGGCGAAGCAAGGTGGTATCACGGTTTTTCCGTCCTTGTGCGTAATGGCACAAGGGCGTTTTTCGTTTCTAAGGAGGTATTTTTTTGGCGGGAATCATTGAACTCAAATCCCTGAGCAAAACCTTTGGCACCGGTGAAAGCCAGGTCAGTGCCCTCAAGAATGTATCCGTTTCTGTGGAGAAGGGCGATATTTTTGGCATCATCGGTCTCAGCGGCGCCGGAAAGAGCACCTTGGTGCGCTGCATCAATCTGCTGGAGCGGCCGGATCAGGGCAGTGTCCTGTTCCATGGCAGGGACCTGATGGAGCTGAAGGAAAAGGAACTGCGGCTTCAGCGCCGAAAGATCTCCATGATCTTCCAGAGCTTCAACCTTTTGGACCAGCGCACGGCCCTGGACAATATCTGCTTCCCCATGGAGCTGGAGGGTGTGCCCAGAAAAAAGGCCCGGCAGCGGGCCAAAGAGCTGCTGGAAACCGTTGGCCTGCCCGATAAGGCAGACGCTTACCCGGTGCAGCTGTCCGGCGGCCAGAAGCAGCGCATTGCCATTGCCCGGGCCCTGGCATCGGACCCGGAGGTGCTGCTGTGCGACGAGGCAACCTCCGCCCTGGACCCCAAGACCACCGGCCAGATCCTGAGCCTTTTGCAGACCATCAATAAGGAACGGGGCATTACGGTAATCATCATCACCCACCAGATGTCCGTGATTGAGCAGATCTGCAACCGGGTGGCCATTCTGGATTCCGGTGAGGTGGCAGAGATCGGCGATGTGGTGGATGTGTTCTCCAATCCCCAGTCCCAGGCGGGCCGCCGTCTGGTCAGCCCCAATGTGGCAGAGCCGGCCCTTGACTGGGATATTCCCATTGCCCGCATCGCCTTTAACGGCTCTGTTTCCGAGGAGCCGGTGATCGCCCGACTGGTGACCACCACCGGTATTCCCGTGTCCATCATGGGCGCGGCCACCCGGAATGTGGACGGCAAGGCCTTCGGCACTATGCTCATCAGCCTGCCGGAGGATCCGGGGAAAAAGAAAGAAATTCTGGACTTCCTGAACGGCTGTCAGGGTGTCAGCGCGGAGGAGGTAACCGAGCATGTTTGATCTGTTTTCCGATGCGGCCAAGGTAGCCCAGCAGATGGAAATCATTTGCAGCGAATATGGCTTCGCTTTGTGGGAGACCATGTACTCCCTGATTCTGGAGGTGCTCTTCTCCTATGTGATCGGCCTGCCCCTGGGCGTGCTGCTGGTAACCGGTGAGAAGGAGGGCATCCGGCCCCTGCCCCGGTGGCTGATGGCGGTGCTGAACGCGGTGATTAACCTGCTGCGCAGCGTGCCCTTCCTGATTCTGATGATCATTGCCCTGCCCCTTTCCAAGCTGATTGTGGGCACCAAGGTGGGCACGGCAGCCACCATCCCGCCTATGGTCATCGCGGCCTTCCCGCTGGTTGCCCGTATGGTGGAATCTTCCCTGCGGGAAGTAAACCAGGGTGTTGTGGAGGCGGCCCAGTCCATGGGCGCCAGCGCCCTCCAGATCGTGGGAAAGGTGCTTCTGCCCGAGGCCCTGCCCAGCCTGATCTCCGGCGGCACCATCACCGTGGGCACCATCCTTGGCTACGGCGCCATGGCCGGTATCATCGGCGGCGGCGGCCTGGGCAAAATGGCCATCAACTATGGCTACTACAACTTCAAATTCCTGGTCATGTGGGCCGCGGTCATCGGCCTCATCATCCTGGTCCAGGTCTTCCAGTCCGCGGGCACCCGCATTGCCGTAAAGTGCGACAAGCGGCTGAGAAACCGCAGCTGATCCAACCATCCCATGTTTTCATCGGAACAATCCGTGAAATAATTCTTTTGTAAAGGAGAAAAAAGAAAATGAAAAAGACCATTTCTATCCTCTTGGCCCTGGTTCTGTGCGTCGGCATTCTGGCCGGCTGCGGCAGCAAGAAGACGGAAGACAAGACCATCACCGTTGCCGCCTCTCCCACGCCCCATGCGGAGATCCTGAAGGTTGCCGCCGATGTCCTGGCAAAGGACGGCTGGACCCTGCAGGTTACCGAGTACGCGGACTATGTGGTCCCCAACAACGTTGTGGAAGACGGCGAAATGGATGCCAACTACTTCCAGCATCAGCCCTATCTGGATACCTTCAACAAGGAGAACGGTACCCATCTGGTAAGCGTCGCGGCCATCCACTACGAGCCCTTCGGCATTTACCCGGGCACCAAGTCCGCCATTGCCGAC
>JAXEMQ010000143.1:0-8688 GCA_034099845.1 Faecousia sp. | reverse complement strand
AGCTCCTGCAGCAGGTTTTCGTAGGGGCAGTCGCCGATGCCCAGAACCCGCATACCGTTCTTCTTCAGCTCCGCGCAGAATTTCCAGTAGGTCATGGGAAAATTGGGGGAAATAAAAATAAAGTTTTTCATAAGGAATGCCTCTCTTTCTGTATATTCAGGCTGTTATCCCAACAACCAGGGCAGGTAGGTTACCACCATTTTGTGCCACCAGGGCCAGTCGTGGTTTACGTCATGCCCCCAGTATTCAAACCGGGTGTGGATGCCCTTGCGGCAGCAGACCTCATCCAGCTTCCGGGTGCTTTCCAGCAAAATATCCTCCCAGGCGCCCTGGCCCACCACCACCAGAGACTTCTGGCTGTTGTACATATTCATATAGGGATGATCGGCAGGCATGTTGTTCAGGTAGAAAACGGGGCAGTTGTTGTAAACCAGATCGTCGCAGTAGCTGCCGAAGAATTCCTTGTTGTCGTAGAGACCGGAGATGGCGAAGCAGCCGCAGAACAGGTCGGGACGGCGGTAGTAGAAGTTGGCGGCGTGCATGGCGCCCATGGAGCAGCCGAAGGTGAGGATGCCCTGATCGTACCCGTTGCGCTCCCCGCTCAGATGCTTGATGTAGGGAACCAGCTCGTCCACAATGTAGTGGAAGTAGCGCTCGTGGTTTTCGATGCGCCACCGGTTGTCGGCGCCCATGGCGGCCCAGGCCTCATTATCGATGGAGTCGGCACAGTAGACGGTACACTGGCCGGACTCAATCCAGGGGGACCAGGTGGCGGGCATGTTGTTTCCCTCGAAGTCGAAGAAACGGCCGCCCTGGCAGGGGAAAAACAGAACGGGCTTTCCGTAGGAGCCGTAGACCTTGAACTCCATATCCCGGCCCAGATTGCTGCTGTAGTGCTTAAAATAACGTACTTCCATATGGTTACCTCTCTTTCGTCACATTAAGAAATGACATCTTAAACGCCCAGACACTCCATGAAAATGGGCACCTGTTTTGCCCAGGAGGCCTCGCAGTGGGTGCCCTCCGGCACAATCCGGAAGGCGAGATTCACCCGCTTGGTCATCAGCAGGTGGCCGGTGGAAAACAGAGCCTCGGCGTTGGCGGCGTGGTTGAACATCTCCTTGGCGCCGTAGTCCAGATAGATGCAGGTGTCCCGGCGGATGTGGGCCCGGGCGATGAGCTCCAGCAATTTTCCGGGAGCCACCCACAGACTGGGACTCAGACAGGCTGCCCGCTGGAAGATGTGGTTAAAGGTAGTGGCGGCATACAGGGCCATAAGCCCGCCCATGCTGGAACCGGCAATCAGGGTGTTGCACCGGTCGGGCAGGGTTCGGTAGGTGCTGTCGATATAGGGTTTCAGATCGTTGATGAGCCAGTGCATATAATGCTTGCCCCGGCCCTTGATTTTTCCAAGCTCGGAATTTTCAAAGTTGACAGGGGAATACTCCTCCAGCCGGCCGTTGCCCACATAGTTGCACTCAATGCCCACCAGAATCAGCTGCTTGCCGCTTTCATCCATATAGTCCTTCATGCCCCAGGAGGTTCCATAGGTGGCATCGTTGTCAAAGAACATATTGTGTCCGTCGAACAGATACATGACGGGGTAGCGTTTTTCCGGTTCCGTATCGTAGCTTTCCGGCAGATAAACATAGGCTCTGCGAACCATATCCCCGGAGAGCTGAGGAATGGTGATGTTCCATTTGATGACCATGAAGATACTTCCTTTGTTCCCAGCAAAATTTGGCAGTTTTTACCGCTTACTTAATATATCAGTATACGGGAAACCCCCGGCTTTGTCAAGAAAGCCGGGGGAAATCTGTAGCCTCAGTAAAAGCAAACGAACGCCGGAGGCGTACAAATTGTGCAGGACATACAATTGCGGTTATTTGATTTTGTGGAAGATGGGCTGACGATCCTGAAAGGTGCACACATAGCCGAAAATGTCGCCCAGCAGCCGTTCCGCGGTATCACAGTACTGCCCCACCCGTTCGCATCTGTGGGCATCGGAGCCCACGGTGACAATTTCACCGCCAAGCTCATGAAACCGGCGGAAAAAGTCGATGGTGGGCAGGAAGCCCACACTGCGGTCGACGCCGCTGGTGTTCATTTCCAGCCCCTTTCCCTTGGCGGCCAGGGTCCTGAGAATTTCATCCAGCACCTCCCGGTGGGCGGCGTATTCCAGGGGAGACCGGGTGGGATTGAAGGGGGACTTCATCAGAAAGGTCAGGTGGGCCAAAACATCGAAATCCTCATGGCTCTGCACCCGCTTCAGGGTTTCCTCCAGGAATTCCCGCTGGGCATCCCCGGGGATTTTTCCCTGCCAGTATTCCTTGAAGTAGACATCCAGGCCGTGCACAAAGTGAACACTGCCCAGTACAAAGTCATAGTGCCTCTGGCTGAGCTTTTGCAGAAGCAGGGATTGGTTGTGCTCCAAAAGACCGAACTCCATGCCCCGGCGGATTTTCAGCCCGGGAACCTCCAGCCGGTCATATTCCTGATTGTAGCGGTTCACATCAAACATCATGGTCTGGCTGACGGCCAGAGGGTCAAAATCCACATGGTCCGTGAAGCAGATTTCCCTCAGCCCCTGCTTCGCGGCGGCATTGGCCAGGTCCAGACCGCTGTCGTGGCCGTCAAAGGATACGATGGAGTGAATGTGGTAGTCAAACATGGCGTTCCTCCTCCCGGAACAGGCGGAAGGCGGTGGGCAGAGCGGCGGATCGCTCCAGCTCTTCCGGTGTCAGCCAGACGAACCGGGGATCCTTCCGGCTGACTTCCAAATAAACGCCTTCCATTTCCCAGATGATGTGGGTGAAAATGTGCTTCCGGTGAATGATTTTTTTCAGCTCAGTGGGTTCCACGCCCCATTCTTCCGCCTGAAGGAGGGCGTCTCCCTGTTCCAGCCTGCCGGGAACATTGGGGAATTCCCACAGTCCCGCCAGCAGTCCTGTATCCCCCCGCTTGTCCAGGGCATAGGTGCCCTGACAACGGAGAATGAAAACGGTTTTTTCCTCCCGCCGCTTTTCTTTTTTCGCTTTCTTCACGGGAAGCGTCTGGGCGGTACCCTCCCGGAACCCCAGACAGAACCCGCTGCAGGGGCACAGGCCGCATTCCGGAGGCCGGTTGGGCCCGCACAGCGTAGCGCCCAGCTCCATCAGCGCCTGGGTAAAGGTTCCGGCTTCCCTGGGGTAAACCGCGGCAAGCATCCGGGTTACCTTTTCTCTGGTCCCGGGGGCGTCAATGGGCGCGGGATCATTGGTCAGCCGGGAGACGAGCCGCAGCACGTTGCCGTCCACCGCCGGAGTGGGGCAGTCAAAGGCAATGGAACAGATGGCGCCGGCGGTGTAGGGGCCGATGCCGGGAAGAGACAGGCAGACGCTGTGCTCCCTGGGGAAGACCCCTCCGTATTCCGATACAATCACCTGGGCGGCCTTCTTCAGATTCCGGACCCGACTGTAATAGCCCAGCCCTTCCCAGAGCTTGTGAAGCGCGTCGTCCTCACACCGGGCAAGGTCCGCAATGGTGGGAAGGGCGGACAGAAATCGGGCATAGTAGCCCTTCACGGCCTCCACCCGGGTCTGCTGCAGCATGATCTCGGATATCCAGATCCGGTAGGGATCCTTTGTGTGCCGCCAGGGCAGATCCCGGGCGTTGCCGCGGTACCACTGGGGCAGTGTTTCCGGCAGCTGGGAAAGGATGGCGTCCATGGGTGCTCCTCCTGAAAAAGACAGACGTTTTTGTCGGTTTACCGCTATTGTACAACAGGGGTTTTCCTGCTGTCAAGAGGAGGAACGGCTGGACGCTTTGAAAACAAAATGGTAAATACATAAGAAAAACTGATAACGGCGCCTTTGCGGATAGAACGGAGTGCAGCAGAAAAAGATCTGGGATATGCAAATTTTTACAGCACAATTACATGGAAATCATTGGATAAGTCGAATAATGCAGAGATCATAAGGAATAATCAATGTACAAATTAGCAAAAAATTATATATAAATTTAGATAAATTTCCGAAAATGATTTCCGGGTGCCGATAATTATTGACAACTTATGAACCATGTGCTACTTTATTCGTGAAGAGAAGATTCCACGCCCGGTTGCAGATGCAGGCAAGGACGCCAGCGCCAATCTGAAGTACAATGGTCAGATAGGTGCTTTTTTCGTGGAAAGATTCCCTGCCCTACTTTGCCGGATTGGAGAAAGGAACATAATTATGGGTTTTTTCAGTAAACTTTTTGGCCAAAAAGACGATGCTCTGTTTGCTCCGATGGCAGGTACTGCCGTGCCTGTGACGGAGGTGCCGGACCCCACTTTTTCTTCCGGTATGCTGGGCGACGGCATTGCCATTGAGCCCACTGACGGAAAGGTGCTGGCTCCCTGTGACGCCACTGTGGACACCATGTTTGATACCGGCCATGCGGTGAGCCTGGTGGCGGACTGCGGTGCCGAGGTGCTGATCCATGTGGGTCTGGAGACGGTGGGCCTTCAGGGTAAGGGCTTTACCATTCATGCCCAGAACGGGCAGAAGGTAAAAAAGGGTGACCTGCTGATTGAGGCGGATCTGGAGGCCATCAAGGCCGCGGGTCTCAATACCATCACCTCCGTGCTGGTCTGCAATTCCGGGGACTTCAAGAAGTTCGAAAAGAGCACCGGCTCCGCCGTAACGAATGACGATGCGGTCATTCGCCTGGCAAAGTAATCATTTCCATATTCAGGCCATACGGATCGTTGTGGGCCGACGATCTTATTGATAGGCTGTGGCCGGATAGGCCGGTCACAAAAAGAAGAATCGAAGGAGGATTTTTTCTATGATGAAATCTCTGCAGAAGCTCGGCAAGGCTTTGATGCTGCCTGTCGCTGTGCTTCCTATCTGCGGTATCCTGATGGGTCTGGGCTACGCTCTGGCTCCCGCCGTTATGGGTGCTGCCGGCGCCACCGAGGGCTTTGCCTACGTTCTGGGCTTCTTCCTCATTAAGGCTGGCGCTGCCGTTATCGACAACATGGCTCTGCTGTTCGCCATCGGCGTTGCCGTTGGTCTGGCAGAGGAGAACGACGGCACCGCTGGTCTGGCCGGCCTGGTTTCCTGGCTGATGATCACCACCCTGCTGTCTTCCGGTTCCGTGGCAACCATCGCTCCCAAGATGGTTGAGGATCCCGTCAAGGCAGTTGCCTTCGCAAAGATCGCCAACCCCTTCACCGGCATCCTGGCCGGTATCATCGGCGCTCTGTGCTACAACAAGTTCAAGGGCACTAAGCTGCCTGACGTGCTGGCGTTCTTCTCCGGCAAGCGCTCCGTCGCCATTGTCACCGGCGTTGTTTCCATCGTTGTTTCCGCCATCCTGCTGTTCGTATGGCCTGTGGTCTTCGGTGCTCTGGTTGCCGTGGGCAACGCCATCAAGGGCATGGGCGTTGTGGGTGTTGGCCTGTACGCCTTCCTGAACCGCCTGCTGATCCCCACCGGCCTGCATCACGCTCTGAACAACGTGTTCTGGTTCGACACCATCGGCCTGGGCGACCTGACTGCTTACTGGGGCGCTCTGGTTGAGGGCGACACCATGGCCAACGGCACCCTGATCGACTGGTCCGTGGGCTCCTACATGGCCGGCTTCTTCCCCTGCATGATGTTCGGTATCCCCGGTGCTGCCACCGCCATGATCGTCACCGCCAAGTCCAATAAGAGAAAGGCCACCATCGGCCTGGTTGGTGCGGCTGCCGTCTGTGCGTTCCTGTGCGGCGTTACCGAGCCCTTCGAGTTCGCTTTCATGTTCCTGGCATTCCCCCTGTACGTTGTCTACGCTGCTCTGTACGGCGTCTTTGCTGCCGTGACCGTGGGTCTGGGCTTCCGTGCCGGCTTCTGCTTCTCCGCCGGTGCTACTGACCTGCTGTTCTCCGCCAGCCTGCCTGCAGCTGCCAAGACCTGGCTGATCATCCCCACCGGTATTGCTGCGTTCGTCGTGTTCTTCGCTGTGTTCTACTTCGCCATCAAGAAGTGGGATCTGAAGACCCCCGGCCGTGAAGATGATCAGGACGGCGAGATGAAGATCGAGCTGGCCAATGACGACTACACCGCAATGGCTTCCATCATTCTGGAAGGCCTGGGCGGCAAGGAGAACGTCACCTCCATCGATCACTGCATCACCCGTCTGCGTCTGGAAGTGAAGGACCGCCTGCTGGTCAACGAGGCTAAGATCAAGTCCTCCGGTGCCGCTGGTGTCATCCGCCCGGGCAAGACCGCTGTGCAGGTCATCATCGGACCCAAGGTTCAGTTTGTATACGAAGAGTTCAAGAAGCTCGCAAAGTAAGTTCAGCTGAATGCTGTGGCCCACACAGATAACCCCGTCCCTCCGGCTTTTGCCGGAGGGATTTTTTGCGTGTCGGTGAACCTGACACCACGGAAGCAGTGACCACCTGCCTGGAATGACACCACTTTTTGACAGACGGAAACGAAGCCCCCGCCGTCAGCGTGGGGCTTCGTTTATTTGCGGTATTTTTCAACGGGACAAACGGCATCCCTTGGAATCAGCCAGGGACTGCAGGGAGCAGTCTGCTGGGCGCCGGGGATTTTTCCCTGCTGGCACCAACGGCTGATGGTGTTCTGCGGATACCCCCAAAGAAGAGAGGCTTCCTTTGTTCCCATATAACGGGACAACAGCCCTTCGGCCATCCGTCTTCACTCCTCCGGTGATGTAGTACGAAAGAAATACTGCCCCGAGATTATACAATATATGCGCCCGAATGTCAATATTTGTGGCTGTATGATTATGTGACATCTGTTATAGAACGGAGAACAGACCCGCCGGGAGGCGGGATGGCTGCGCACAATTTACAAAAAGCGCCAACTAAGCTTGTGCACATTGCTACTTAGGGATCTGATATAATGTAGTCAGAAAAAGGAAGTTCGGAGGGAAACTATGCTTCGTGTATTTTTGGTGGAGGACGAGCGGATCATCCGGGAGACGCTCCACGCAACGGTCCCCTGGGCCAGATGCGGTTATCAGTTTGTGGGAGAAGCGGCAGACGGGGAAATGGCCCTGCCGCTGATCCGCCAGACCAAGCCGGACGTGCTGATTACCGATATTCGTATGCCCTTTGTGGACGGTCTGTCCCTGAGCCGCCTGGTGCTGCAGGAGTTTCCACAGATGAAGATCATTATTCTCTCCGGCTACGATGATTTTGAATACGCTCAGCAGGCCATTTCCATCGGTGTGGAGCGGTATCTGCTGAAGCCCATTACCAAAAACAGTCTGGTAACCGTGCTGGACGAGGTGCGGCAGAAAATCGAGGGAGAGCGTGCCCAGCAGAACTACCTGGCCCAGTTCCATCTGGAGTCCCAGGACTACGAAGACTATGCCCGCTGCCGGTTTTTTGAGCAGATGGTCAACGGCCTTCTGACCATTCCGGAGATCTACCAGCGGGCGGAAAAGCTGGATCTGGATCTGCGGGCCCAGGCCTATACCATCTGCCTGATCTCCGCCATGCCGGAGCAGTCTGCTTTGGCCGGCTATTCCGAAACCAGCGCGCAGATCCGGGACGGTCTTGTGACCCATTTCCTCAAATACCCGGAGTATGTTCTGTTCCGGTGGAATCTGACCACCTACGCGGTGCTTATCAAGGGAGACGAGGATAAGATCGGGGACTTTACCCGGCGGTGTGTGGATACGGTTCGGAAGCTCTATGAGACCTGCGGGGTGGATCTGAGCTGGTATGTGGCTGCCGGGAAGCCGCAAAAGCGGCTCAGTGCTCTGCCGGAGTGCTTCCGGCAGGTATCCCGCCTGTGGTCCTACCGGTATGTGGCCCCCTCCCAGCATATTTTCACGGAGGAGACCGTTGGCTTCCTGACCGGTACCGGGGAAAAGCACGACCTTTCCCAGCTGGATGTGAGCAAGCTGAATCCGGCGGTGGTCACCGGTGTGCTGGAAAATGCCGCGGCGCAGGAGGTGTCCGGCTTCGTGGACGGCTATATCGGCAGCCTGACAGACGCGCTGAGCTCCGGCCCCTTCTGCCAGTATCTGATGCTGAGTGTCAGGTTCTGCGCCACGGAGTTTGTGCAGAAGCTGGGGGCGGCGCCTCAGGATTTTCTGGGCAGCCTCAGCTGCCTGGATATGGTGGGGCAGAATGTAACCTTGGACGATCTCAAACGGTATCTTTCCGACGTGCTTCTGCGGGCCATCGAGATCCGGGACCGGGCGGCGGGGAACCAGTACCGCAGCCTGCTGAAGGAAGCGGTGGATTATATCGATGCCAACTTCCAGAGCGATGAGATTTCCCTGAACCGGGTGGCCCAGGAGGTAAATATCAGCGCAAACTACCTGTCTGCCGTGTTCAGCCAGGAAATGCACACCACCTTTGTGGAATACCTGACCGCGAAACGGATGGAAAAGGCCAGAAACCTTCTGCGGACCTCGGAGCTGCGGTCCGGTGAAATCGCGCTGGCGGTGGGCTATAAGGACCCCCACTATTTCAGCTTTCTGTTTAAGAAGACCCAGGGCTGCACGCCCCGGGACTACCGGGCGGGGAAGAACAAACGATGAAAAAAACGGAATCTCTCCAGGGCAGGCTGCGCAAGCTGGTGGTGGCGGTCAGCTTTCTGATGGTGATCATTTTGCTGGCATCCCTTGCCATGCTTATCAGCTCCAACAGCCACTATACAAGACTCCTGCACAACGTGACCACGGCTTCGGAGTTCA
>JAXEMQ010000109.1:0-2532 GCA_034099845.1 Faecousia sp. | reverse complement strand
AAACGAAAAACGCCCTTGTGCCATTACGCACAAGGACGGAAAAACCGTGATACCACCTTGCTTCGCCGCCTGCCTCACGACAGGGGCCTCTGGGAGTACAAGCATACTCCTGCGCGGTAACGGGCGCACCCGTCATGGGCTAAAGTCTTCACCCACGCGGCTCCGGGGCCATGTTCAGCACGCTCTTACGCACCCCTTTTCACCAACCGGGGCTCTCTGACGCGGAAGCAGCTGTGCTTACTCTTCCCATCCATGCCTTGCTTTCGATGGGGACATCATACTCCATTCCCCCGGGTTTGTCAAGGGTGGTTTGCGTTGTTTTGCTATCGCCAATAATAAGGATTCGTTATAAGCTATCCTTATAGCTCAATCCTCCGCTCCCTGGTATTCCAGCAGCGCCAGCACCTGCTGGCCCCGCTGGGTCAGGGCCATGCTGCCCCGGATGGGGCAGGCGGCATACCAGGCGCCCTCATACCCCTTCAGGGGCTGATCGTAGTCCAGGGAAACAAGGCCCTTCTTTTCCAGGCATTGCAGCAGCAGGCTATACAATTCCCGGTTTTCTTCCCCTTCTTCCAGATAAACAGGGGAAGGATCCCCCATGGTTCTGCCCAGAGGGAGGAAGGGAAGCTGCCCCAGCTTTTGCAGAAACGAAATCTCTTCCCGGGTCAGGCTCAGGCTTTTGGCGCAGCCGCCGCAGCCGGACCCGCAGGAACCGCCGCAGCCGCCGCAGGAGGTACAATCGCCCATAATCTCTCCTTACAGGTTGTTCGCGTGGCGCTTGATGGCGCCAAAGGTTTCGTCGCTGATGACGTGCTCCATCCGGCAGGCATCCACTGAGGCGGTCTCCTCGGATACCCCCAGGTGCACCAGCAGGTCAAACAGGATGGTATGCCGCTCATAGATTTTCTCCGCCAGGGTACGGCCCTTGTCGGTGAGCTGCAGACCGCCGTTTTTCGCCACGGAGATATAGTTTTCCTCCCGCAGAATGCCCATGGCCCGGGATACGCTGGGCTTGGAATAGCCCAGGTATTCCCCCACATCCACGGAACGGACAAAATTGCTTTTCTTCCCCAGCACCAGAATCGCTTCCAGATACATTTCTCCGGATTCGTGTACACTCATATTCTGTCTCCCAACTCGAAATCAATTCACGTTTTTTGTGGCAATCAGGCTGACGCCGGTGCCCCCCGCGTCTTCCATTAATACGTCCCCGATATGCACCGGTGCGGTGGCCACCACCGCCGCCGCATCCCGCATAACCGCGAAAATCAGGCCCTTGGGCACATCCTGCGCCGTTTTGCAGGGGACGGTGCAGGCGTTCTCCCGGCTGCCCTCCACCCGGACGGTGGTGGTGACGATCCTGCGGGGATCCGTCACTTCCTTTTGGGCATACCGGGCGCCGTTTTTGCAGGTATTTCCGGTGACTCCGGCAAAGGCGCCCTTTTCCAGGGTCACTTCCAACCGGCAGCCCATGGGACAGCCGATACAGGTTAAGATCCGTTTTTCCATAGTCACGCCTCCTCCGTCAGGATGCGGATGCGCTTGGCGTCCCCATGCTCCCGGAACAGATCCCGGGGCAGCACCACCTGCTCCATTTCGCCGGGGGCCATCACGGGCCGCTTCTTTCTGTAAACCTGGCTGTTGTCCAGATAGACCGCCACCGCCCGGTTGTTCATCACGCTGCCCACCCGGAAGCGGATTGTGAGCTGCTCCTCCATTTCCTGGGGGCTGACGGAGGCCGGCACCGTATAACGGATTCCGCCGGAGGCTTCAATGGGGATCTGACAGGAGGTATCCTCTCCCAATGCCAGGAACCGGGCCGCGCCTCTGCCCGCCGCCTCGGCCTCCCGGGATACGAAGTCCACCAGATCATGGACATGGAGCACATTGCCCGCGGCAAACACACCGGGAATCTCGGTTTCCAGACGCTGGTTCACCCTGGGGCCGTTGGTGGCCGGGTCCAGCTCCAGGCCCATGGCGCGGGACAGCTCGTTCTCCGGAATCAGGCCGCAGGACAGCAGCAGGGTATCGCAGGAAACGTGCTCCTCCGTGCCGGGAATGGGCGTGCCCCTCCCGTCCACCCGGGCGATGGTCACCCCGGTAACCCGTTCCTTCCCCTCAATATCCACAACCGTGTGGCTGAGCTTCAGGGGGATGCCGAAATCCTCCAGGCACTGCACGATGTTTCGCTTCAGTCCTCCGGAATAGGGCATCAGCTCTGCCACCAGCTTGACCTTTGCCCCCTCCAGGGTCATGCGGCGGGCCATAATGAGGCCAATGTCGCCGCTGCCCAGAATCACCACTTCCCTGCCGGGAAGCAGCCCTTCCATGTTGACAAGGCGCTGGGCCGTTCCGGCGGTATAGATTCCCGCGGGCCGGAAGCCGGGGATATTCAGGGCCCCTCTGGGCCGCTCCCGGCAGCCCATGGCAAGAATGATAGCTTTTGCAGCAATCTCGCTAAGACCCCGGTCCCGGCTGATGGCGGTTACCACCTTTTCCCGGGAAATATCCAGAACCATGGTATTGAGCCGG
>JAXEMQ010000108.1:0-7613 GCA_034099845.1 Faecousia sp. | reverse complement strand
CTACGAATGGACCGATATGTACGAGGGCTTTGCCAAAACCGCCGAGGAAGAGGGCTTCCAGGAGCTGGCAAAGCGGTTCCGTCTGGTAGCCGCCATTGAAAAGCAGCATGAAGAGCGCTACCGCGCCCTGCTGCGCAATGTAGAGACCGCACAGGTCTTTGCCAAGAGCGAGGTAAAGGTCTGGGAGTGCCGGAACTGCGGCCATATCGTCGTGGGCGAGAAGGCCCCCGAGGTCTGCCCCACCTGCAACCATCCCCAGAGCTATTTTGAGGTCCACGCGGAAAACTATTGATTCCCCAAACGCAAAAAGAGTGAACAGCCCCGGCTGTTCACTCTTTACTTATTTGGTGGATGGATTATTCCATGCCATGGGGAACGGTGGCTGCCTCGGCAATGTTGATGGCGTGGCCGCCCACACGGCTCAGGCTGTTGAGAATCTCGCCGAAGAGGATGCCCGCTTCCACGCCGCACTCACCGCTGCGCAGCCGCTCCATATGGTTCAGCTGGGACTGGCTGGTGAGCTTGCGGATGTTGCGCTGGGTCTTAGCCATGCGCTTGAGCTCGTCCAGAGAGATGTTCTGACGGTAGAACGCCGCCACAGCCTTGTCAAAGAGCTGGATGGCATTGTCGTTGATGACGGTCAGCTCCTGCATGGCGGCGGCGGAGTAGCTGACCTGCTTCTCCTCCTGACGCTCGGTCAGGTGCAGCAGCAGCTCGGCATAGTCGCCGATCCGCTCCAGATCGGAAAGGGTCTGGAACACCCGGTTTACATACTGGGCATCCCTGTCCGACATTTCCCGGACATTGAGCTTTACCAGAAAATCGCTGATGGCATCCGTCAGGTAATCGATGACGGCCTCGTTATCCTCAATCTGCTTGGCGTCGGCCACCTTACCGCTGAGCAGCGCCTCCATGGACAGCTGCAGGTTGGTGCGGACCAGCCCTGCCATCCGCTCCACCTCATTGCGGATCTGCAGCAGGGTGACGCTGGGAGAGCCCACCAGGTTCACGTCGATGAATTCCAGACGGCAGGCATCCTCGTGCTTCTGCTTGGGCACCATCAGGTAGGTGAGCTTTACCACCTGATTGGTCAGGGGCAGCAGCACCGCGGCGGAAACCACCTTGAAGATGATGTGCACCAGGGAGACCTGGAACATGGGATCCGGAATCAGCCCCTCAATAAACTGGGTATAGGGCAGCGCCAGGGTGACAACGGTCATAATCACCGCGCCCACCAGGTTGTTGATCAGGTAGATCATGGATGCCCGCTTGGCATTGTTCCGGGCATTCATGGAAGCCAGAATGGTGGGCATGGCAGAGCCGATGTTGATGCCGCAGACCAGGAAGGAGGCAAAGTACAGAGGCATCAGGCCCTGCATGGCCAGTGCCTGCAAAATACCAACCGCCGCGGAGGAGGACTGGATTACGGCGCAGAGGGCAGCGCCCACCAGCAGGCCCAGCAGGGGGCTCTTGGCGTTCATAATGAATTCCTGGAACCAGATTACATCCTTCAGAGGCTTCATGGCGCCGCTCATGGTGTGCAGGCCCTGGAACAGCAGGCCGAAGCCCAGAATGACCTGACCGATGTGCTTGGTCTGCTTTTTCTTGGAATAGAGCATGAGGAACGCGCCGATGAAAATACAGAAGGGGGCGATGCCGGACACGTCCAGAGCAATCAGGACGCTGGTGATGGTGGTACCGATGTTGGCGCCGAAGATGACGCCGGTGGCCTGGGCCAGGTCCATGATTCCGGCATTGATGAAGCCCATAACCATCACCGTGGTGGCAGAGGACGACTGAATCACCACCGTAACAAACACGCCCAGCAGGAAACCAAGAATCCGGTTTCGGGTCAGCTTTTCCAACAGATCCTTCATCTTGGAACCGGCCGCCATTTCCAGGCCGTCGCCCATGTACTTCATTCCGAACAGGAAGGCACCCAGGCCGCCCAGCAGGGAAATGATGTTCGTAAAGCTCACGCGTATTCCTCCTTGTAATCTCTATGTAAAATCAATGATACACGCTCTTTACAAGTATACCAACAGGAAGCCCCCTTTGCAAACATTATTTTCACGATTGGAAGATTTATGCAGGCAAAATACAGCGGAAGGCGAGGCCCGGCTCCCCCGCTGGGGGGAAATGCCACCCATTTTTATTGACTCTCCCTTTGGAGGAGCTGCCGCAGGCGGAAGGGATGCCGCTCCTTGGCTCCCCCTTTGGGGGAGCTGGCAGCGAAGCTGACTGAGAGGGCATCCTCCGTACGAACGGCCACTCCCTCCTGCCCTTCGGGCCACCTCCCTCAGAGAGGGCGGGCAGACCCGGCGCGCACAGGCAAGGGAGGCAAGCACTTGCGGCGGAAAACACCGGCTGGTCAATTTCCACAAAAACTCGCGGTTTGCATAGGCTAACTTTTTGTTTGCCATTGCTAACTTTTTCTTGCGCAGGTAAAAATCCGGTGGTATAATGTCGTCATGGAAAAGCTTTCTCGCGTGATTCCCCTGATGAGGTGTTAAATTATGACAATGGACGAACTGAAGCCCGGCCAATCCGCTTTTATCCGGGCGGTGGGCGGCGACGGTGCCCTGCGGCACCACCTGCTGGACATGGGGCTGACCCCCCAGACGGAGGTCATGCTCCAAAAGATTGCCCCTATGGGAGACCCGGTGCAGATCGCGCTGCGGGGCTACGAGCTGACTCTGCGGCTGGAGGAAGCCCGGTGGATTGAAATCGAAAACGTACATACAGACCCCCTGCCGGTCCACGGGAAGGAGCCCCGGATTCCCTCCATCCCCCACCCCGGTGTGGGAGAAAACCGCAGAGGCCATGACCTGCCCCTGAAGGAGGGCCCCCTGTCCTTTGCCCTGGCCGGCAACCAGAACTGCGGCAAAACCACCCTCTTTAACCAGCTCACCGGCGCCAATCAGCATGTGGGCAATTTCCCCGGCGTCACCGTGGACCGGAAGGACGGCACCATCCGCAACCACCCGGAGGCCACGGTCACGGACCTGCCGGGCATCTACTCTCTGTCCCCCTACTCCAACGAGGAAATCGTCACCCGGGACTTTCTGATGAATCAGCGGCCCGACGGCATCATCAACATCGTGGACGCCACCAACATCGAGCGGAACCTGTACCTGACCATGCAGCTGATGGAGCTGGAGATTCCCATGGTGCTGGCCCTCAATATGATGGACGAGGTCCGGTCCAACGGCGGCTCCGTGCGCATCAATCAGCTGGAAGAGATTCTGGGCATCCCCGTCATTCCCATCTCCGCCTCCCGGAACGAGGGTATTGACGAGCTCATTGATCACGCCCTGTTTGTTGCCCGGGCGGAGCAGAAGCCCCAGCGCCTTGACTTTTGCCTGGAAAGCGATGATCCCGGTGACCCCGTAGGCGCGGTGCACCGGTGCATCCATGCGGCCGCCATGCTGCTGGAAGCGGACATCCGGCGCGTGGGAATGCCTGTGCGGTTCGCCGCCTCCAAGCTGGTGGAGGAGGACGCCCTGATAAAGGAAAAGGTGCCCCTTAGCAGTGAGAAGCAGCAGGCCTTTTCCCAGCTGGTTTCCATTATGGAGCAGGACACCGGCCTGGACCGGGAGGCCGCCATGGCAAATATGCGCTTCCGGTTCCTGGAAACCCTGTGTAGGAAAACCGTAGTCCGGCCCCATGAGAGCAGGGAGCACAAGCGCAGCATGGCCATTGACCGGGTGCTCACCGGAAAATACACCGCCCTGCCCTGTTTTCTGGGGCTCATGGCCCTGGTGTTCGTGATGACCTTTACCGTCATCGGCGGCACCCTGTCGGACCTGATGGAGCTGGGCGTGGGCTGGATTACCAATCTCATTGACCTGGCCCTCACCGCCTGGCAAATCAACCCCGTGGTGCATGACCTGGTGATTAACGGCATCTGTGCTGGTGTGGGCAGCGTCCTGAGCTTCCTGCCCACCATTGTAACCCTCTTTTTCTTCCTGTCCATTCTGGAGGATACCGGCTATATGGCAAGAGTGGCCTTTGTCATGGACCGGCCTTTGCGGAAGCTGGGCCTTTCCGGCCGCAGCTTTGTGCCCATGCTCATCGGCTTCGGCTGCTCCGTACCCGCCATTATGGCCACCCGGACCCTGTCCAGTGAGCGGGACCGGAAGATGACCATTCTGCTGACTCCCTTTATGAGCTGCTCGGCCAAGCTCCCCATTTACACCATGCTGGTTTCCGCCTTTTTCCCCCGGTATCTGCAGCCGGTGGCCATGATCGGGCTCTACGCCCTGGGTATTCTCTGCGGCATCGGCTACGCTTTTCTCCTCAAACACACCGGCTTCTCCGGTGAGCCGGTGCCCTTTGTCATGGAGCTGCCCAACTACCGGCTGCCCAGCGCCAGAAGCGTGGGTCAGCTGATCTGGGAGAAGGCCAAGGGCTTTGTGCAGAAGGCCTTTACCATCATCTTCGCCGCCTCCGTGATCATCTGGGTGCTGCAGAGCTTTGACATCCGCCTGAATGTGGCCGCAAGCCCGGAGGTAAGCCTGCTGGCCCTGCTGGGGAGTCTGATTGCCCCCCTGTTCGCCCCCCTGGGCTTCGGCGACTGGCGGGCCTCCACCGCCCTCATCACCGGCTTTACCGCCAAGGAGAGCATGGTTTCCACCCTGACCCTGCTTCTGGGCGGCGACGCCTCCCGGATCACCAGCCTGTTCAGCCCCTTTACGGCAGTGGTATTTCTGGTGTTTACCCTGCTGTATACCCCCTGTGTGGCGGCCATCTCCACGGTCCGGCAGGAGATGGGGTCCCGGAGAGCCGCAGCCCTTACGGTAATCGCCCAGTGCGCCATTGCCTGGGTGGTGGCCTTCGCGGTGCGGCTGGTTGGAAGTATGTTTGGACTTGTGTGAGGGAAGACTATGAATATACAAAGCATCCTTTTGCTGCTGGCCGTAGGGCTTCTGGTTGTCCGGGCCCTCCGGTCCGCCGGGAAGAAAAAGTGCGGCTGCTGCGGGGACTGCAAAACCTGCGGAAAAAACTGCGGTTCCCGTTAAATTGCGGTAAGAACCGGGGTTTTCCCACGGAAACTTTTGTTCATGTGCCCGTTGACAAAACAAGGGGGATATTGTAGAATTTTGTGGTAGAGACGAAAGGTGTCTACGGGTGAGAGCCCCGGGGGCGGCTTCGTCTCTTTTTCCCTGTCTATCCCTTATTTTTTTACCATAAAAGGAGCATATTGATACTATGGAGAAACTGGAACAGCTGTACGAAGGAAAAGCCAAAAAGGTTTTTAAGACCGACGATCCCGAGCTGCTGATCGTGGATTACAAGGACGATGCCACCGCCTTCAACGGCCTCAAAAAAGGCACCATCGCCGGAAAGGGTGTCATCAACAACGAGATGAGCAACCGCCTGATGCAGTACCTGGAAAAGCAGGGCATCCCCACCCATTTTGTCAAGGAGCTCAGCGCCCGGGAAACTCTGGTAAAGAAGGTCTCCATTGTTCCTCTGGAGGTCATTGTACGGAACATTTCCGCCGGTTCCTTCGCCAAGCGCTACGGCGTGGAAGAGGGCATCGTGTTCGATACCCCCACCATCGAGTTCTCCTACAAAAACGACGAGCTGGGCGACCCCCTGCTGAATACCTACCATGCCCTGGCCCTGAAGCTGGCCACTCCGGAAGAGATCAAGACCATTGAGGACTACTCCTTCCGGGTCAACGAAGCCCTGAAGGCCTTCTGGCTGACCTGCGGCGTAACTCTGGTGGACTTCAAGCTGGAGTTCGGCCGTCTGAGCGACGGCACCATTGTCCTGGCCGACGAGATCAGCCCCGACACCTGCCGCCTGTGGGACAGCAAGACCCACGAGAAGCTGGACAAGGACCGCTTCCGCCGGGATCTGGGCGGTGTGGAAGAGGCCTACGCCGAAATCATGCGGCGTCTGGAAGAGCACCTGTAATAGGCACCCATCGAAAACTCCGCAGGGGCAATATGCCCCTTCGGAGCTTTCCTGCGTATAAAGACAACCCATTTTTACATCATAACGATACAATCGGAGGACAACATCATGGGAAACTGTGCAATCGTTGGCATCAACTGGGGCGATGAAGGCAAGGGCCGTATGGTGGATCTGCTGACCCGGGACTACGACATCGTGGTCCGTTACCAGGGCGGCGGCAACGCAGGCCATACCGTCATCAATGAATTCGGCAAATTTGCTCTGCATCTTCTGCCCTCCGGCATTTTCCGCAAGGGCGTTGTAAACATTCTGGGCAACGGCGTTGCTCTGGACCCGGAAAACCTGTGGAAGGAAATGCAGGAAGTGGAAGCCCAGGGTGTGGCGCTGACCCCCGAAAACCTGAAGATTTCCGACCGGGCCTCCCTGCTGATGCCCTGGCACCGTCTGCTGGACGGCCTGGAAGAGGCCCGTCTTGCCGACAAAAAGTTCGGCTCCACCAAGCAGGGCATTGCCCCCTTCTATGCCGACAAGTTCGCCAAAAAGACCGTGCTGGCCGGTGAGCTGCTGTACCCCCAGCACCTGAAGAGCCACCTTGCCGATCTGCTGGAGTGGAAGAACCTGACCCTCACCGGGGTTTACGGCGCCCAGCCCGTGACCATGGAGGAGCTGATGGCCTGGGTCAATGACTACTGTGAGAAGATCAAGCCCTATATCTGCGACACCGGCGTGTTCCTGCGGGATGCCCAGGCAGCGGGGAAGAACATCCTCTTTGAAGCCCAGCTGGGTTCCCTGCGGGACCTGGACTACGGCATCCACCCCTACACCACCTCCTCCAATCCCATTGCCGCCTACGCGCCCGTGGGCTCCGGCATGCCCAATGTGAAGATCGACCAGGTGGTGGGCGTAGTCAAGGCCTACTCCAGCTGCGTTGGTGAAGGCCCCTTCACCTGCGAGCTGTTCGGCGAGGAAGCCGAGGCTCTGCGCTCTGCCGGCTTTGAGTACGGCGCCAAGACCGGCCGTCCCCGCCGGGTAGGCCCCATCGACATTGTGGCCACCCGCTACGGTGTCCGGTGCCAGGGCGCCACCTCCATTGCCCTGACCAAGATGGATGTGATGGGCTACATGGAGCGCATTCCCGTCTGCACACGGTACGAGCTCAACGGTGAGCTCACCGATGAATTCCCCTTCCCCGCCGTTCTGGCGGATGCCAAGCCCGTTGTGGAGTATCTGCCCGGCTGGAAGTGCGATATTTCCGGCTGCCGCACCTGGGAAGAGCTGCCCGAGAACGCCCGGAAGTACGTGGAATACATCGAAGAGAAGATCTGCTGCCACATCGGCTATGTTTCCGTTGGCCCCGAGCGGGACAGCATCATCTACCGCTGATAGGAGGACCCCATGACTGATCGTTACGAATCTCCCCTTTCTTCCCGTTACGCTTCCCCCTATATGCTGAACCTGTTTTCCCAGGATGTGCGCTACCAGACCTGGCGCAGGCTCTGGGTGAGCCTGGCCAGAGCCGAGCACAAGCTGGGCCTGGGCATCACCGAGGCGCAGATCAAGGAGCTGGAAGATCACATCACCGATATTGACTACGAAGTGGCCGCCCAGCGGGAAAAGCTGGTGCGCCATGACGTAATGGCCCATGTGTACGCCTACGGTCAGGTTGCCCCCAGCGCCGCCGGCATCAT
>JAXEMQ010000100.1:0-2587 GCA_034099845.1 Faecousia sp. | reverse complement strand
CTTCCTTCAGGGCCAGGCAGGCCTGGGTGCCGGCGTAGTCAAATTCGGCGGCCTGACCGATGACGATGGGGCCGGAGCCGATGATCAGAATCTTTTTGATGTCCGTTCTCTTTGCCATTGTTTGTTTCCTCCAAATCTCTCTATGTGAAATTGTGTTAACCAAATTGGGATTTGACGGGCGGGCGCGCAGCACCCTTGGCTCCCCCCTTTGGGGGAGCTGGCACGGCGTTAGCCGTGACTGAGAGGGCCCTCTCCGCCCCCTTCGGGGGCACCTCTCCCATAGGGAGAGGCAAGCGATAAGCGGCGCATTTTCTCCTCGACAAATTCCTATTTCTCGCAGCGCGGCGCACATCAGGGCTGGGCGGTGTATACCGGCTTGCCGTCCCAGAAGGTTGCCATGCACCTGCCGAAGACCTGCCACCCTTCAAAGGGAGTGGCCTTGCCCTGGGACAGGAAGTCCCCGGGGTCAATTTGATATTGGGCGTTCAGGTCCCATACGGAGAAATCATTTCCCATGGGAATCCCGAACCGGTTTCTGGGATTGGTGACCAGGGCAGCCAGCAGCCGGTCCATCGGCAGCAGGCCGGGGCGCACCAGACAGGTGTAGAGGATGGGGAAGGCTGTTTCCAGCCCCACCACGCCGAAGGCGCTGCCCTGCAGGCCCCTGCTCTTTTCTTCCGCGCTGTGGGGGGCGTGGTCCGTGGCGATCATATCAATGGTGCCGTCCCGCAGACCCTCCACCAGGGCTTCCCGGTCATCCTTGCTTCGCAGGGGGGGATTCATCTTGAAGCGGCCTTCCTCCCGGAGCATGGAGTCGTCCATGGTCAGGTAGTGGGGACCGGTTTCACAGGTTACGTCCACGCCGCTTTTCTTGGCCTGCCGGATGATTTCCACACTTTCCTTGGTGGAAATATGGCACACATGGTAGCTTGCCCCGGTTTTGGCCGCCAGCTCCAGGTCCCGGGCAATGGGGCCCCATTCGCTTTCCGAGCAGATGCCCCTGTGGCCGTGATCCCTGGCGTAGCGCCCGTCGTGAATGTAGCCGCCCCGGAGGAGGCTGTTGTCCTCGCAGTGGGCGACGATCAGCTTTCCCAGCTCCCTGGCCTTCCGCATGGCCTGCTCCATCAGCAGGGGGGATTGGACGCCCCGGCCGTCATCGGAGAAGCCTACCACCTTTGGAGCCATGGCTTCCAGGTCCGCCAGAACTTCTCCTTTTTCCCCTTTGGTAATGGCACCGTAGGGATAGACGGCGATGCGGGCGTCTTTTTCGATGGCATCCAGCTGGGGCTGAAGGGTCTCCGGGCTGTCTGGAACCGGGTTCAGGTTGGGCATGGTGCACACCGCGGTGTAGCCCCCCCGGGCCGCCGCCCTGGAGCCGGAAAGAATGGTCTCCTTATAAGAAAAACCCGGCTCTCGGAAATGCACATGCACGTCACAAAAGCCGGGTAAAACGGAATACTCAGGGGAATTGAAGAAAGAAAAACCCTCTTTCTCAATGGCGGAAGAAGCACCGACCAAAAAAGAGGAGCTGGGGAACATGGATTCAAAGTTTTTCATCCGATTCTGCATGAGGGATCCCCTTTCGTCTTTGTTGTAGTGGTCTCCGGTTGCCCGAAGTTCAAGATATTTTAGCATATCGGGCATTTCCTGTCAAGGCGTATTTCGGTTTTTTGCCGGGCTTATTGACAACCTGCTGACGAAAGAGGAATTTTGTGAATTGACAATTGATAATTGACAATTGACAGTTGAGGAATCCCCTCCGGGGATGAATAAAATAGTCTTTAACTGGAAGGTTTCTAAGGCAACACCGCACAATGGGAGCTGCGGGCTTCGGCGGATCTTTTGCCCCCAATCGTGCAGTATGAAAAATGGGAAATACATCCAGTATTCCCGCATTTTCCATACTTTCGCTCGGGTCAAAACACTGGCCGAATCTTCTTGCCCCATTATGCGGTGCTGCCCTGAGAATTTTCCTGAATTCCCAATAAATTGAGTTCACATCCCGAAGGGATACCATAATTGTCAATTGTTCATTGTCAATTGTCAATTGATTCGCCCCCGACATGATTTTATGCTTGCGTTTGTGCCAAAGTTGCGGTAACATAGACAGTGGAAATATACGGCCCACCCAAAACCCGGGCGGGTTCAAATTAGGAAGGATGTGTCCTGTACATATGATCAAAGTTGACATCTCCAATGTCTGGGGCGAAATCGCCCTGCCGGATCTGCTGGCCATGGAAAAGGAAGTGGCTGCCGCTCACGCAACCCTTACCGACGGCACCGGCGCCGGCAACGATTTTCTGGGCTGGCTGAACCTGCCCACCCGGGAGGCCACGGAAGAAATCCTGCGGATCCAGAGCGCGGCCCGGAAGATCCGCAATGACTCCGATGTGTTCGTGGTCATCGGCATCGGCGGCAGCTATCTGGGCCCCCGGGCAGCCATTGAGCTGCTGCAGGGTCCCAACCACAACATCGGCAAGGGCAAGGGAAATCCCCAGATCTACTTTGCCGGCAACGGTCTGAGCACCCGCCACTGGAATGAGCTGTGCCGCCTGCTGGAGGGCAAGGATTTCTCCATTGCCATCAT
>JAXEMQ010000091.1:0-6954 GCA_034099845.1 Faecousia sp. | reverse complement strand
CATCAGCATTCTGGAGGAATTCTGGCACCTGGGCATTGGCCGGGCGCTGGCGGAAAGCTGCATCGAGCTTGCCCGACAGGCAGGCTACCGGCAGCTGGAGCTGGAGGTGGTGGCGGACAACCACCGGGCCGTGGCACTCTATGAAAGCCTGGGCTTCCGGGAATACGGCTGCAACCCCAGGGGCTTCCTCTCCCGCACGGCCGGGTATCAGACGCTGGTGTATATGCGGCTGGAGCTGTAACCAAAAAAGCATCCGCAACTGCGGATGCTTTTGAGCTTGTCGAAAAACCCCTTCGGGCTTTTCCGCCAGTTTTTGCAGTCTGCTGCGCGCATAATTTGTTCGCCATAGGCGAACAAATTCCACACTTGCAGCCTGAGATGTATTTTCTGCCAGGTACACGCCCCGGCAGAAAATGATTCGGATTCTTTTCGCTGCTGACGCAGCGAACTCTGCGAGGCTTTTTCTTATCGTTGGTCCAGCTCTCTAACCAGCATGGGGGTCATCAGGGGCCTGCGCATCATGCGCACAAACCGGGCGCACTTTACCAGGAAGGCATAGTAGACATTCTTCCCGCAGCCCAGCAGGGTTTCCGCGTTGCCCATGCCCTTGGCAAAGATCACATCCGCCTCTTCCATGGCGGTTCTGGCCTCCTGTCCCAGCTGCTCCGGAACGGTGCCGGCCACCAGATTGCCGTTGTCAATCACGGGGAAAGGAATGCCCACCGCCGCCGCGTCCTCCCGGGTGGCATCATTGGCCGCGATGCCGCCCCGGACACAGAAGGTAATGGAAAGGTTGGGATACTTCCGCTGAAGCTCCTCCGCCAGCAGCCGGTCAAAGGCAATTTCGCCCGCGTTGTCTGTCAGATACAGCAGCTTTTTCCCTTTTTCCAGATCCCGGCACAGGTGTTCGTACACGTCCCGGTCGATTTCCATATTGTGTACCTGATCCAGCAGGTTCCTCAGCTCCTCAAAGCTGACCTTTCCCTGCAGGGCGGAGAAATCCAGATAGTTCCCCGCGATGGAAAACTGGATTCCGGCGAACACCCGGTCCTCCGCCTTTTCGATGCGGCTGCGCACATCCTCCAGATGGGTCAGGGCAAATTCGTTGGACTGCCGCTTTTCTTCCCGGTAGCGGTCCAGATCCAGGCCGTACATCTGGTGCAGCAGCTGATTGGTGGCGGGGCCGGAGCAGGGAGACGGGGCCTCCGGGGGCATGGCGGTTACGATCTGCATCCATTTGCGCAGAAAGGCGGTGGCGGTTGCTTCATCACCCAGAGAACGGGCCAGCTCCGCGTTCCGGCGAAGCTGGCATTCCAGGCACATACTATCCATGGGAATGCTCATAATGCAATCTCCTTCAAAATTGCCGGCAGCTCCGCCGGGGCGGAGATCCGGGCTTCATAGATTTCCGGTGTTCCAAAGCCGTAGTCTGCCCAGACAAAGGGCAGCCCGGCATAGTGGGCGGCCTCCATATCCCCCTGGGTATCGCCGATATAGCAGGCAGAGCGAATGTGATACCGCTCCATCAGCCGCAGGATGGTCTCCCCCTTGGGGGTCTGGGTATCTCCGTAGCACAGGCAGCCGGTGAACAGATGGGTGATGCCCAGCTTCTCCATCACCAGCTCCGGGTAGCCCTTCTGGCAGTTGCTGACAATAAACAGCCGGTAATCCCGGGCAAGGGACTCCAACGTCTCCACAATTCCCTCATAGCCGATGCGGCAGGGGGACTGGGCAAGGTAAGCGTTTTCCCGGTCCATACACCGCTGCATCAGCTCGTAGCGCTGTTCCTGAGGAATGTCCGGGAACAGAATATCCGCAATCTCCGTCATGGTTTTGCCGAAGAGGGTTTTCAGTTCCTCCGCGTTGGTATCGTAGCCCACCAGGCCCTCATCATGGAGCTGCAGGTTGTAGCCCTCCGCCACCAGGGCCCGGGAATCCCAGAGGGTTCCGTCAATATCAAAGATCAGACTTTCCACAGGGTTCCTCCTTCAGATGGCGGCGGATCCGGCTGATGATCATGTCCAGGGCCACCATATTCTTCCCGCCCTCCGGCACCACCAGATGGGCAAACTTTTTGCTGGGCTCCACATAGCGCTCGTGCATGGGCTTGACGGTTTGCTGATACTGGTTCAGCACGCTTTCCAGGGAACGGCCCCGCTTGTTTACGTCCCGCTTGATCCGGCGGCACAGGCGGACATCCGCGTCGGAATCCACGAAAATCCGGATGTCCATCAGATTGCGCAGCGCCTCGTTCTCAAAGATCAGAATGCCTTCCACAATAATCACCCTCCGGGGCTCCAGGTGAATGGTTTGCTCACCGCGGTTGTGGACGGTGAAATCATATACCGGGCACTCGATGGCATGGCCGTGGCGCAGCTGATCCAGGTGGTAGACCATCAGGCTGGTGTCAAAGGCGTCGGGCTCGTCGTAGTTCAGCTTGCAGCGCTCCTCATAGCTCAGCTCATCGTGGCGCTTGTAGTAATTGTCGTGGCTCAGCACCGTCACTTCGTCTTCGCAGTCGGCAATGAGATTTCTCATCAGCGTGGTCTTGCCGCTGGCGGTGCCGCCCGCAATGCCGATTACCAGAATGTCGTTTTCCATCTTTATTTCTCCCTTTCCCGGGGCTGTCCCAGCAGGCGCCAGGAGAGCTCCAAAATCTGTGGGGACGGACAGCTGTTTTCGATGATCACTTCCCCGGGCCCCTCCGAAAGCAGTCCCGCTTCTTCCAGCCGCCGCCGGGTTTCCCGGGCAGTGCCGTCGCCGCCGTCCAGGATCTCCACCTGGGGACCCAGGATTTTTCCGATGGTATGGGAGGAAAAGGGGTAATGGGTGCAGCCCAGCACCAGGGCGTCCAGCCGCCCCCGGTAGGGGTCGAAGAGCTTCTGGAGCATATTGATATTCTGTCTGGTATCCACCAAGCCATGCTCCACAATCTCCACCAGCCGGGGCGCCGGGATCTTATAGATGCTGCACTCCGATTCATACCGGCGCATAAGCCTGGCGAACTTCTCTTCCCGCAGGGTCATGGGGGTGGCCATCACCCCGATGCCGCCGCCAGGGAACCGGTCCGCCGCCAGCTTCAGGGCCGGTTCGATGCCCACAACGATCAGGTCCGGGTACCGTTCCCGCAGGTCGCCGATGGCTGCCGACGTGGCGGTGTTGCAGGCCACCACCAGGGCTTTCAGCCCCCGGGACATCAGCTTTTCCGCCACCGCCAGGCTCAGGCATTTCACCTCTTCCCTGGTGCGGGTGCCGTAGGGGGCGTTGGCGGAGTCGCCGTAGTAGATGAACCGCTCCCCGGGCATAAGCCGCCGCAGGTGCCGCAGAACGCTGATGCCGCCTACACCGGAATCAAATACGCCAATAAAATCCTCTGTTCCGTTCACGCCTCAACCCCACCCTTCCGGTTTTTCTCTATCATAGCAAAAAAGCGGGAAAAATGCAATCACCCTCCCTGGGCGAAATAGACGGAAAGCCCCGGATCGCGCAAAAGCCGGGACGCACAAAAGCCCCGGGGCCAGGGCCCCGGGGTGATTTTCATTCGTACCGGCCTTGCTTAGTAGCAGCCGCAGCCGTTGCCGCCGTTGTTGCGCTCGCAGCCGCAGTCGTGACCGCCGCAGCAGCAGAACAGAAGAACCAGAATGATGATCCACCAGATGTTACCGCCGCAGAAACCGTTGTTACCGCACATATTTTTCCCTCCGAATGCTTTATTTGAGCTTTGCCGCTCAATCCATGCTATTCCTGTCGGGCAAAAATGTGACAATCTTTACAGGGTGCGCAGAGCGTCAATGAGGGCGGTTTTGGCGGCGGTTTTCTCGTCCTTGCGCTTGATCACCCGGGCGGGACAGCCGGCAACCACCGTATTGGGCTCCACATCGCCCACCACCACGGCGCCTGCCGCCACCACCGCGTCATGGCCGATGCGGCAGCCCTCGATGACCACGGCGTTGGCGCCGATGAGCACATTGTCCTCCACCACAACGGGGGTTGCGGAAGCGGGCTCAACCACACCTGCCAGCACCGCGCCGGCGCCCACATGGCAGTTGCTTCCCACGGTGGCCCGGCCACCCAGCACGGCACCCATATCGATCATGGTGCCGTCGCCTACCACGGCGCCGATGTTCAGAATGGCGCCCATCATAATCACCGCGTTTTTCCCGATGGTCACCTGCTCCCGGATGATGGCGCCGGGCTCAATCCGGGCGGGGATGTTCTTCATATCCAGCATGGGGATGGCGGAATTGCGGCAGTTGTTCTCGATTTCCAGATGGACAAATTCGTGGCTTTCCAGCACGGGCTGAACATCCTTCCAGTCGCCGAACACGATCTTGCAGCCCGCTCCCGCGGGGAACTCCCAGCAATTGGGGAAGGACACCGGCTCCTTTTCCCAGACATAGACCTTCACCGGGGTCTTTTTCGCCGCGTCCCGGATATAGGCGATAATCTGCTCTGCGTTCATCATGGCAACAGCACTCCTTTTCTTGTTTTCAGCTATGTTATCACTTTTCCACAAAAAGCACAAGGAAAAATTGACAGGGTCTTCTTCCGGAACTATAATAAAGGAAACCACATCGGAGGCGATACTATGCAACTGATTGATGACCGCCGGGCGCTCCACCGGATTCCCGAGCTGGACAGCAGCCTGCCCCGGACCATGGCCTATCTGAAAAGCGCCCTGGAGGGGCTGAACTGTTCGGTTTTCTCCCCCATGGAAAGCGCCCTGTGCGCCTTCTTTGACTTTGGACAGAAGGATGCCATCGCCTTCCGGGCGGATGCCGACGCGCTGCCCATTCCGGAAAAGAACAAGGTGCCCTACGCCTCCGTCCACAAGGGCTGTATGCACGCCTGCGGCCACGACGGACATATGGCCATCCTGCTGGAGCTGGCCCGCCGCCTGAGCAAAAAGGAAGCCCTGCCCCACAATGTGCTGCTGGTTTTCCAGCCCGCGGAGGAAACCACCGGCGGCGCCAAGAACCTGTGCGCCACGGGAATCTTCCGCCGCTACCAGGTCCAGGCCATTTTCGGGCTGCACCTGTGGCCCCAGCTGCCGGAGGGCATGATCGCCAGCCGCTGCAACGAAATGATGGCCCGCTCCTGCGAGGTCCGGGTGGACGTATATGGCAAATCCGCCCATATCGCCAAGGCCCGGGAGGGTGTGGATGCCCTGGCCGCCGGTGTGGACTTCTACCAGCGGGTCATGAAGCTGGAGGGCGCCCTGCCCAAAAACATCTTCCGGCTGCTGAAATTCGGAAAGTTTGAAAGCGGCACCGTATGCAACGCCCTGTCTGACCACACCCATATGGAGGGCTCTCTGCGGGCCTTTCAGGATGACGTATTTTTCTCCATCCGGGCGGGGCTGGTGTCCATCGCCAAGGATATTGAGCGGGCCTACGGCTGCACCGTCAACCTTTACATGACGGAGGGCTACCCCGCCGTTATGAATCCCCCGGATCTGCACCGGCGGGTCCGCAGGGCGGTGGGCTTCTTTGAGCTGGATACCCCCTCCATGACCGCCGAGGATTTCTCCTGGTATCAGAAATCCCTGCCCGGAATGTTCTTTTTCCTGGGCACCGGCGACACCGCCCCCCTCCACTCTGACACCTTCGATTTCAACGAAGACATTCTTTTGAAAGGCGTCCGGTTCTTTGAAGACCTGGCGGAATCCCTGGTATGAAACTGAATCACAATCTGGACGCGCTGGAGCGCAGCGGCATCCGGGTCTTTACCAATCTTGCCCGGCAGACCCCCAACTGCCGGATGCTCACCATCGGGGAACCAGACCTGCCCACTCCGGAGCCCATCAAGGCCGCCGCCGCCCAGGCCCTCAAAGACGGGCTGACCCACTACGCCCCCAACCAGGGAACGGAGGGCCTGCGCCGGGCCATCGCGGCCTTTGAATCCCGCCGGGGACGGCCCACCAGGGAATCTGAGGTGCTGGTCACCATCGGCGCCACCCAGGCCCTGAACATCGCCCTGACCGGCATTCTGAACCCCGGGGACGAGGTGATCATCCCCACCCCGGCCTTCTCCCTTTACGACAGCATCGTAAAAGCCGCCGGCGGCAAAAGCGTTTTTCTGGATCGGACCAAAACCGGGTTTCAGATTGAGGAAGCGTCCCTTAAAAAGCTTCTTACGCCCCGGACCCGGGCCATCGTCCTGAACTCCCCCAACAATCCCACCGGCGTGGTGCTGAACAGGGACAGCCTTTCCGCCGTATCCGCCGCCCTCCGGGATACCCCGGACTGCCTGCTGATCTGCGACAATGTTTACGGCGCCCTGGCTTACAGGCAGGTGCCGGATCTTTCCCTGGAACCTTCCCTTCGGAACCGTGTGCTGCTGTGCCAAAGCTTTTCCAAGCCCTATGCCATGACCGGCTGGCGGGTGGGCTACCTGGTGGCCCCGGAGGAAACCCTTGAACGGCTGCTGCTGCTCTGCGCCGCCCAGATCGCGGCGGTGCCCACCTTTGTCCAGGCCGCCGCCCAGAAGGCCCTGGAGGTGGACACGGAACCCATGCGGCAGATTTACGCGAAACGGCGGGCCTATGTGCTTTCCCGGCTGGAGGGCATGGGCCTGTCCTTCCCCACCCCGGAGGGGGCCTTCTATGTGTTCCCCGACATTTCCAAATACGGCATTCCCTCCTGGGAATTCTGCACCCGGATGATCCGGGAAGGCCGTCTTGCCGCGGTTCCCGGGGTCTGCTTCGGCGCGGAAGGCTACATCCGCCTGTCCTACTGCTACAGTGACGAGGAGCTGAAAGCGGGACTTGACAATATGGAAGCCTTTCTGAAAGGGCTATCGGCGGGAAAAGGATGCTTTCGCTGAATTAACAATTGACAATTGATAATTGACAATTGTGGTATCCCTTCGGGATGAATTTCATTCCTTTAAATAATAAAACAAAGGGCCTTACTTTCCGTAGGGGCGGTCGTCCCCGACCGCCCGGCAGTGGTG
>JAXEMQ010000065.1:0-22149 GCA_034099845.1 Faecousia sp. | reverse complement strand
ACAACGATGTCAACCTTGCCCAGCAGATCGGTGGTAACCAGGGGCTGACGAACGATCAGCTTCAGGGTCTCCAGGCCAAAGTACTCGTCAATATCGCGGCCATTGATGGTGATGGAACCGGTGCCGTTCTCGTAGACGCGAACGCGGGCAACGCTGGACTTACGACGGCCGGTGCCGTAAAAATACTTCTTCTTGCTCTCGTACATTCTGTGTTACCTCCAATTAGTCCAGAGTCCATGCTTCGGGCTTCTGGGCAGCATGAGGATGCTCGGCACCCTTGTACAGGTGCAGACGGGTCATGCAGTTACGGCCCAGAGTGTTCTTGGGCAGCATGCCCTTCACGGCCAGTTCCATGGCGTAGTCGCTGCGGGCGGCCATCATATCCCGGGCCTTGGTCTCCTTCAGACCACCGATCCAGCCGGACACGCGATAGTAGGTCTTCTGCTCGGGCTTCTTGCCAGTCAGAACAGCCTTGTCGGTGTTGATGATGATTACGTTGTCACCGCAGTCAACGTTGGGGGTGAAATCGACCTTGTGCTTGCCGCGCAGCAGGTTGGCAGCGATCACAGCGGTACGGCCCAGGGGCTTGCCTGCTGCATCGATGACGTACCAATTGCGCACCACGGTCTCCTTCTTGGCGAGGGTAGTGGACATATGGGTTCCTCCAATTTCAGGTTAAAATATTTTGACATTTTGTGGTCTTTGAAGTACAATGTCTTCAAACAGCCTCACCTTTATAACATACCGCTTTTGAAATGTCAACACCTTTTTTGAGAAAATTTACGCAGCTATATCTAAACTCGCAAATACTCTCGAATGCTCTTAAATACTCGCAAATGCTAATACCCGATTTTAAGCGATTTTGGAGGAAATTTACCCAATGCAAAGACTGATGGGTCTGGTCCGCCGGTGCGTGGAAGATTACAATATGATTGAAGATGGAGATAAAATTGCCGTAGGTGTTTCCGGGGGCAAGGATTCGCTGGTACTGCTGAAACTCCTGGCCGCCCTCCGGGGCTACCACAACAAAGCCTTTGAGGTGGAGGCCATCACCATCGACATGGGCCTTGGGATGGACTACACCGGGATAGAGGCCCTGTGCAGAGAGCTGGCGGTTCCCTACACCGTGGTAAAAACCGAAATCGGCCCCATTATCTTTGACTACCGGAAAGAGAAAAACCCCTGCTCCATGTGCGCCAAGATGCGCCGCGGCGCCCTCAATCAGGCTCTGCTGGACCGGGGCTGCAACAAGCTGGCGCTGGGGCACCACTACGACGACGCGGTGGAAACCTTCCTGATGTCCCTCATCTATGAGGGAAGGATCAGCTGCTTTCAGCCGGTAACCCATCTGGACCGCACGGGCATTACCCAGATCCGCCCCATGCTCTATATCCATGAAAAGACGGTGGATGCCTTTGCCCGGCGTATGGAACTGCCGGTCCTGGAAAACCGCTGTCCTGTGGATAAGCATACCAAACGGGAAGAGGTAAAGGAGCTGATTTTCAACCTTGTGAAGGAGTATCCGGATCTGAAGGAGCGGATTTTCGGCGCCATGCAGCGCTATCCCCTGGAAGCCTGGGCGCCCCAAGGCCGGTACAAACGGCCAAAGGAGCAGGATTAAACCGGCTATGATCTGGAAATACTTCCCTTGATCGTTACGACAGGAGGGGTTTCCATGGTCAAAGGTATTTCCAGACAGGTCATTGTGGTCCACGCACCGGATCCGAAGCTGTTTGAACAGGCGATTTTTATTTTAAAGGATACGGCCCAGGGGGTCAGTGAGGATGCACTGCTCAAAGAGGCAGAGCGGGTGATCCGCAGCGGGGCACCGGAAAAGAAGCACGGTCTTCTGCGCTACGGTGCCCTGTGGGCGGCCATAGGCGCATTGATGACGGGCTCTGTGTGGGTGCTGACGGCGCTGCTGTAATGCCCCATTTTCATAGAAAGAGAGAAGCAAATGAAGATTGGAAACATTCAGGTAGACAATCCCATATTCCTTGCCCCCATGGCCGGCGTGACGGACTGGGCGTTTCGGACCGTCTGCGCCCAGCTGGGGGCGGGGGTGACGGTGACGGAGATGGTCTCCTCCCGGGCACTGGTCTACAAGGACCAGAAAACCGCAAAGCTTTTGCGTAAGAATGAAGGAAGCATCTGTGGGGCCCAGATATTCGGCAACGACCCGGATATCATGGCAGAGGGGGCCCGGCTGGCGCTGGAGATTTCCGGCTGTGATTTTCTGGACATCAATATGGGCTGTCCCATGCCGAAGATTGCCAATTCCGGCGACGGCTCCGGCCTGATGCGCACCCCCGAGCTGGCGGGAAGGATTGTGGAGGCCGTGGTGCGGGCGGTTCCGGTGCCGGTGACGGTCAAGTGCCGCCTGGGCTGGGACAAGGGCAGCATCAATGTGCTGGATTTTACCAGACGGATGGAAGACAGCGGCGCGGCCATGGTCACCGTCCACGGACGCACCAGAAGCCAGCTCTATTCCGGTGTTGCGGACTGGGATACCATTCGAAAGGTGAAGCAGCAGCGGTCCATACCCGTGATTGCCAACGGCGATATTACCGGTGCGGAAACGGCTCTTCGCTGTGCCAAATGGACCGGGGCCGACGGCCTGATGATCGGCAGAAGCACCTTTGGCGATCCCTGGATTTTTGCGGAGGTCCGTGCCGCTTTGGCGGGAGAACCGGTTCCGGAGCGGCCGCCCCTGAAGGACCGGGTTGCCGTGGCTGTCCGCCAGTTTGAGCTGGCCCGGCAGGACCATGGGGAACACATTGCCTGCCTGGAAGCCAGAAAGCATTTTGCCTGGTATCTGCGGGGGGTCAGCCACAGCGGCTTTTACAAGCAGCAAATATCCGGCATGACCACCATGGAGGACATTTACCGCATTGCCAAGGAGATTTCCAGAGACTTGAAATAAGTTCCATTCATATTTTCCCTGCCGCTTCGCATCCTAAACTCCGAGGTGATGGATGTGAAGCGGCTGTTTCTTTTGATTGTGCTGCTGTCCTTTCTGGCGGTGCCCGCAGCGGCAGAGCCCATCCGCTGGGTGGATTTGCAGGTGAGCACGGAGGCACTGAAGCTGGCGATCAAAGAGGATATTGCCACCTTCGATCAGGAAAAGCACACGCCATTTCCCCGGATTCTTGCCCTGGCGGCCTGCCGTACCGGTGGAAAATGCACAGCCGCCTCCGTAAAAAAGGCGGCACAGGATTTGCGGGGGGACCGGGAAATCGAGGATCTTCTGGGAAGCCTGAGCAAATACTACAGCTATTATCTGCAAGCCTATACCTGTGCCTACGGGGGACTGGTGGGCAGCTTTTCCATTCAAAAGGATGGGCAGGAGCTTGCCCAGTACGGCCTCAAAGCCTTTTCTCCCATCGCCGCCGGTTACGGCTACAGCCATTGCGACGATTTTGGCGCATCCCGTTCCTTCGGCTTCAAGCGCAAGCATCTGGGAAACGACCTGATGGGCGCCCAGGGAACCCCCATTGTGGCGGTGGAAGGGGGCGTGGTGGAGGCCATGGGCTGGAACCGCTATGGCGGCTGGCGGGTAGGAATCCGCTCCTTTGACGGAAAACGCTACTACTATTATGCCCACCTGCAAAAGGACAAACCCTTTGCCCCGGGCCTGTCGGAAGGGGATATGGTGGAGGCGGGGGACCTGATCGGCTTTATGGGCCGCACGGGATACTCGGACCGGGAGAATGTGAACAACATTGAGACGGTCCACCTGCATTTCGGCATGGAGCTGATCTTTGACGAAAGTCAGAAGGAGTGCAACAGCGAAATCTGGGTGGATGTATACCCCCTTGTTAAGCTCCTGTCGGAGCATCGCAGCAGCCTGCGCAGGACGGACCAGGGCTGGCAGCGGGTGTACCCCTTCCGGGATCTGGACTGGCGGGAATTTCCCACTTCCTGAAAAAATCGGCACGCCTTGTTTGGCGTGCCGAAAGAATTTATGCGTTGTTGACTTCCAAAACCGTCAGCCGGTCCTCTTCCACGGTAAAGCGGATGTCAAAGCTTGAAAACCGCAGGCCGTAAACTCTGCCCGGTTTTCTCTGATAGGAGGGCCGGGGATCATGGCTGAGAACACCGATGGCAGCCGCCCGCTTGTCCTCCGGAAGCCGCTGCAGCAGCTCCTCCGGGAACTCCACCTTCAGGAGAAAGTCGCTTACCCGGTCCGTAAAGCCCCCTGTGGCGGCTGGCTTACAGTCGCTGTAGGGAATGTAGGGCTTGATGTCAAAGATGGGGGTGCCGTCCATCAGATCGGCGCCGCCCACAACCAGTACATCCCCATACTCCCGGGTATGGCGCACTTCCAGGAGCTTTACGCAGGACAGAGCCAGATTGTTGGGCCGGAAAGGGGAGCGGGTGGCAAATACACCCATGCGGGTGTTGCCGCCCAGCCGGGGTGGGCGAACCGTCGGGGACCAGCCCTCCCGTACTGCCTGGGAAAACTGCCAAATAATCCACAGGTGGGAGTATTCTTCAATGCCTCGCAGGGCATCGGGACTGCGGAATTCCGGCTCGAAAACGATGATGGATTCCAGGGCTTCCACCAGCCCGCTTTGCCGGGGAATACCGAATTTGCTGGGGAAATCGGAATGCATCCGGGCAATCACCTGGATTGACACATTTTCCATTTCAGGCGCTCCTTCCGCGGAAGAAGTAGGTCAGGGCGAAGAGCAGGGTGAGAATCAGGCTGATGGCGGCACCGGCAGAGCAGCCGAAACAGTAGGAGACCACCAGCCCCAGAATCCCACTGACCAGAGCGAACAGCACGGCAAGCAGGTGGTACTGCATTTGATTCCGGGCCAGGTTCCGGGAGGCGGCGCCGGGGAGCACCAGCAGGGAGTTGAGTATCAGCAGCCCCATACTGGAAATGGACAGGGTGACCACCACCGCGATGGCAACGGTAAAGAGGGTCTGGCTCAGGTTTACAGGAATGCCACGGGAGGATGCCAGCTGGGGGTGCACCGCCGTCAGGGTCAGCCGGTTGGCATACAGGCACCAGAAAACCAGCACCGCCGCCAGCACCAGGGCCAGAAACCCGATTTCACCGGGGGTGATGGAAAGCACGTCTCCGATGAGATACTTATTGTATTTGGTAAAGCTTCCGCCCCCCATGGTGGCAACCAGAACGCCCAGGGCCACCGCCGCGCTGGAAAAGACGCCGATCAGTGTGTCGGAGGTGTGGTTGCTTCCCCGGCGGATATAGGAAAACAGCAGGGCGAACACCACGCTGAAAAGAACGGCTGCCCAGGTGGGGGCGGCGATGCCGAAGAGGGAACCGATGGCGATGCCGGTAAAGGCGGAGTGGCCCAGCGCATCGGAGAAAAAGCTCATGTGACCGGTTACGATCATGGTGGAAAGGATGCCAAAGAGAGGCGCCATCAGCAGCAGCGCCAGCAGGGCGTTTTTCATAAAGTCCCATTGCAGCATTTCAATGGGAAGAGCCTCGCACAGTGCGTACCAGACGGTCATAGGGCGCCTCCTTTCATGTGGAAAATATCCCGGAAAGCCTGGGAGGAAAGCACCTCTTCCGGTGTCCCCTTGGCGCGGATGGTTCCGTCAATAAGAACAGCCTGATCGGCATACCTGGGCAGCATGGAAAAATCGTGGGTGGTCATCAGAATGGACAGATCATAGGTTTTCCGAATCTCGTCCAGCATATCCATCAGAGTGGTCATGCCCTCCACATCCACACCGGAAAGGGGTTCGTCCAGGATCAGGATATTGGGCATGGGTTCCAGAGCCAGGGCCAGCAGCACCCGCTGCAATTCACCGCCGGAAAGAGTGCCCACCCGCTTGTCGATCAGATCCTGCCCGTGAACCCGGTCCAGGCATTCCAGAATGGTCTGCCGCATGGCCTTGGAGACACCCAGAAAAGCGGGGCGCTTGCTCATGCAGCAGGCGAAAAGATCCGCAACGGAAACCGGCTCCCCGGGGTCAAAACTGGGGCTCTGGGGCACATAGCCGATTCTCGGCTTGTGGCTGCGCTGTCCCGGCTCCGTAAAGGCAATGACACCGGAATACTCCCGCTGACCCAGAATGGCTTTCAGGAAGGTGCTTTTTCCGGCACCGTTGGGCCCGATCAGGGCCACCATTTCCCCGCAGTGAACATGGAGGTTCATGTCCTTCAGAATGTGGGAAGTGCCGATTTGCACAGACAAATTTTCTACCCGCAGGCAGCAGGCGTGACCGCAGGAGCCTCCGTAGTGCAGTTCGTTCATTCCATTGCCTCCTTGATTGCCCGGATGTTCCGGTACATGGCGTCAAAATAGCTGTCTCCCGCCATAGCCATGTCCAGAGCGCGGATTTTGACGCCTGTTTCGGCCCCGATGATTCCGGCAGCCGAGGGACTGCCGTTTGTCTCCGTAAAAATGGCTGGAACACCCCGGCTTCTCACCAGGGTGATGAGCCCGATGAGTTCCTTTGCGGAGGCCTCACTGCCGGATTCCTCTTCTACAGCCGCCAGTATTTCCAGATCAAAGGCCTGGGCAAAGTAGGAAAAGCCGTCATGGAAGGTAATGAGCTCCCGGCGGGAAAGATTTTCCAGCTGCTGATGGCCGTAGGCTTCCAGCGCGTCCAGCTTTTCCAGCAGGGGTGTGAGATTCTTTTGAAAGGTATCGGTATACCGGGGGTACCGGTCTGTTAGTCCCCGGCAGATGTTTTGTGCCATGCGCTTGGCGTTTTCCGGCGATAGCCAGATATGGGGGTCGGATTCGTGGTGGTGGCCGTCTTCATGGTGGTGGCTGTCTTCCTCCTGGTGGTCGGCGTGGTCTTCCTCCCCGTCGCCCAGCAGGTCAATGCCCCGGGAGGCATCGATGGTTTTGCTGTCGTCCAGAATATCCTCCATAAATTCTTCCAGCCCGGCGCCGGAAATAACCAGGGTTTGCGCCGCCTCTGCCGTTTTGACCTGATCCACCTTCAGGGCGTAGTCATGCAGGCATGAGACGGATTCGGTAATCAGCCGCTCCACACGCAGGGGGGTATCCTGGCAGAGTGCCTGTGTGAATTCGAATACGGGCAGGGTGGTGGCGGCAATATCGGGGGGAGCTTCTGTTTTCCCGCAGCCGGACAGCAGCATCAGAAATATGAGAAATGGGATCAATTTTTTCATAGGATACACCTGAATCCACATAGAATCTATTTTCAGTCTACCATAGTTGTCAATACTTTAGGGCACCACCGCACAATGGCAAAAGCGGGCTTCGGCGGGGAATTATCCATATACTCGCAGTTTTGAAAACAGGAAATATACAAAGTATTTCCGCATTTGCGGAGCTTTCTTCCGGGTCAGAAGCCTGTGGAGGATCTTCCCGCCCCATTATGGTGTTGCCAATAAAAAGAGGCTGCCTCACAGCGTTTGTGAGACAGCCCGGTTTTGATACTGGATCAGTGCTTTTCGGTCCACTCGCCAACCTTGGTCTTGGCCAGACGCAGAATATCCTCAGTGGGGTAGGGAGAAGCCTCGCCGCCTGCTACGTACAGAAAATACAGGCCGCCTTCGGTCTGGTACAGAGACTCCTCGTAACCGGCAGGATCACCCAGTTCACCGCAGGTGAACTTCTTGATCAGGGTAGCGGTTTCGGTATCATACTCTTTCTTGCAGATGATCTTTTTCATAGAACAAGCCTCCTTTCATTGGCGCTTATGGTTATATTATACATCAAAAAATTGGGAAATCAAGTATATTGACTGGCAAAACTCCAACATTTCAAAAAAATTGGAGGATTCCAAGAGAATCGCCCCCGACTTTCCCCGGGTATCACAGCACTTTGCACAAAGGATTGTGCTGTATGCAGGGAAAAAAGAGGGCGCAATCTGTGCTTTTACATAAAAATCTCACGCAGACAGGATAAACAACGCCGGTTTTTCGGTTCTGTGTATTTTTTTGGATTGTACACTCTGACAGGATTCGACAGGCAATTTCCCGACAAAGGGAAAACGCCGTCCCGGGGGAGAGCCGGGGCGGCGTTTGGCAGAAATGTCGCAGTGCCTGGGGAAAGGATCTGCCAGAAAACAGCATACCGAAAACGGAAGATTTATTGCAAGGGGAATTTGTCGAAAGAGAAACGATCCCTTCCATTTTTTACTGAGCGCTGCAGCAAACCTCGGTAAGCGTATTGGGGGTACCGGCGAAGAATTTCACCAGATTGTCTACCGTGGTGGAGGCAATGCTGTCCAGCGCTTCCTGAGTCAGGAATGCCTGGTGGGAGGTGACAATCACATTGGGCATGGCGATCAGACGCACCAGCTTGTCGTCCCGGACAATGTGTCCGGAGTAATCCTCATAGAAGAAGTCCCCTTCTTCTTCGTATACATCCAGGCAGGCGGCGCCAACCTTCTTGTTCTTGATTCCGGCAATCAGGTCCTCCGTGTTGATAAGGGCACCCCGGGAGGTATTCAGGATGGTCACGCCTGTCTTCATTTTGGCGATGGAGGCGGCGTCAATGATGTGGTGGGTTTCTTCCGTCAGGGGGCAGTGGAGGGAAATGATGTCGGACTGTTCAAAAAGCACAGGCAGGTCCACATAGGTAAGGCCGCTGTCCGGATTCGGGTACTTGTCATAGGCCAGAATCTTCATGCCAAAGCCCTTGCAGATGTCGGCAAACACACGGCCGATTTTGCCGGTGCCGATGATGCCTACGGTTTTTCCGTGGAGGTCAAAGCCCGCCAGCCCCTGCAGGCTGAAGTTGAAGTCTCTTGTGCGGATATAGGCTTTGTGGGTCCGGCGGTTGATGGTCAGCAGCAGCGCCATGGCATGCTCGGCAACGGCATAGGGGGAGTAGGCGGGAACACGGTAAACGGGCAGCCTTCCCTGGCAGGCTTTCATGTCCACATTGTTGAAGCCGGCGCAGCGCAGAACCAGTACCTTTACCCCCAGCTGGCAGAGTTGATCCACAACGGCAGCGGAGACGGTGTCATTTACAAATACGCAAACGGCGTCATAGCCTGCGGCCAGGGAAGCGGTATCCTCGTTGAGACGGGTTTCAAAGAATTTGATTTCCAGGCCGGAATCTGCGGCATAGTGCTCAAAGCCGGGAATATCGTAGGATTTGGTGTCAAAAAAAGCTACTTTCATGGGATACTTCCTCCTGAATGGATTTGATTGATAATTTCTTATCGATATAAATATAGCGAAACAAAAGGGATTTGTCAACAGGAAAATCGAAAGGTTTGCATTTTCGTTATTCTGCACAGAAAGGATGCTCCGGGGAAGAGAAAATGATACATCATTTCAAATCGGAGCAGGGGGGAGGGGCAAGAAAATGGTTGCGGAAATGAGATTCCTTTGATATAATAAGATAGCTTGTTTATACATTGCAGTCGGAAAGTGAGGAAAACCAATATGGAGAAAAAGCTGGATCGATGGGTCAGACCCGGTAAGGGTGTCTATTTTGCGATTCTGTTCAGCTTCTGCGCCCTTGCTTTCCTGGCGGGTCACTATTGGCTGGGCACCGGAGAACTGCTGGTTTCTCTTTTAACCCTTGGCTATTATTTGGTGGACCGGCAGCACCGCCGCAGAATGCTGCGGCAGTATATTCAGTCCGAACCGGACACGCTGGAGGGCATTTCCAAAGGGGACGGTCCCCTTCCGGCGGTGATGGTCCGCATGGAAGACGGCAGCATTGTCTGGGAAAACTACCGCTTTGCGGAGCTCAGCAGTTCCCTGAAGAATGCGGTGGATCAAAAGATTTCCGATCTGATCCCGGGTATTTCTCTGGTTTTTCTGGCAGCCGGAAAGAACGAAGCGCCCCAGGATATTACCCTTGGAGGCCGCCGGTACCGGCTGTACGGCACTCTGCTGCGCACCCCCGGAGACCGGCTGGGTGTGCTGTATTTCAGTGACCTGACAGAGCTCTACCAGGTGCGGGACGAATACATCCGCTCCCGCCCGGTAATTGCCATCATCCTCATTGATAATTACGAAGAAATGACCCAGAACCTGACGGAAGGCGCCATTTCCAACCTGAACGCCAGGCTGAACGATGCCATTGCCGGCTGGACGGAGGACTATAAAGGGCTTCTGCGGCGGCTGGAGCGGAACCGTTTTCTGTTCATTTTTGAGCGCAGGGATCTGGAAAGAGCCAAAGCCGACAAGTTCTCCCTGCTGGAGGATATTCACAGGATTGTCAGCCCCTCCGGACTGGCGGCCTCTATTTCCATGGGCATGGGCGTAGACGGCACGGATTTTGAAGAGGGCTACAGTTTCGCGGCTCTGGGCATCGAAATGGCTCTGAGCCGGGGCGGCGATCAGGCCGTTATCAAGGATCGGTTCAATTTCGATTTTTACGGCGGCCGCAGCAAGGAAACCGATTACCGCAGCAAGGTGCGTTCCCGTGTTACCGCCAACTCTCTTATGGAGCTCATTGCCCAGAGCGATCATGTGTTCATCATGGGCCATAAAAACGCGGATCTGGATTCCGTGGGCGCGGCCGTGGGCATCAACTGCCTGTGCCGCAAAAAGGGGAAAAAAGCCAGCATCGTCATCGACCTGGAGCACAACGCCGCGGGACGTTTGCTGGAAGAACTCATGCATTTTCCGGAATACCGGGATGTGTTCATTTCCGGCCAGGATGCCCTGCTGATGTGCGACAATCACAGCATTCTGATTGTGGTGGATACCAACCGGCCGGATCAGGTGGAGTTCAGGCCCTTGCTGGAATCTATTTCCAAGGTCTGCGTGGTGGATCACCACCGCAGAGCCGCGGATTATATCAATCCCGTGGTGGTGAACCTCCACGAAACCTATGCCTCCTCCGCTTCTGAGCTGGTCACGGAGCTGGTTACCTACGCGGTGGAAAGCCACGATGTTCTGCCCATCGAGGCCAAGAGCCTGATGGCCGGTATCTGTCTGGATACCAAGTTCTTCAATGTCCGCACCGGCGAACGCACCTTTGAGGCTGCCGCTGCTCTGCGCAGGATGTGCGCCGATACCACGGAGGTGAAGCTGCTGCTGCAGAACGACTTCCACGATACCCTGGAAAAGTACCAGATTATCAAATCGGCCAAGCTGTACCGGGACGAGCTGGCCATTGCTGCCCTGGATCAGCCCACCAGCCGGGTGCTGGCGGCTCAGGCGGCGGACGAGCTGCTGAATATTTCCGGCATTACGGCGTCCTTTGTTCTCTACCCCGATGAGGGGCAAACCGTTATCTCTGCCAGAAGCATTGGCTCTGCCAATGTTCAGGTGATTCTGGAGCCCCTGGGCGGCGGCGGCAACGCGGCCACCGCAGGCGCTCAGATGAAAAATGTGGATGTGCAGGAAGCACTGGATAAACTGATTGCGTCTATTGACGCTTTCTATGAAGAATAAGGAGAAGAAAACATGAAAGTTATTTTGCTGCAGGATGTGAAAGGCAAGGGCAAAAAGGGCCAGCTGCTGGAGGTTTCCGACGGCTACGCCCGGAACTTTATGCTGCCCAGAAAAATAGCCATTGAGGCAACGGCCGATGCGGTCAATACCATGCGTATGAACGACAAGGCGACCCAGGAGCGGATCGCCAGAGAAAAGGCAGAGGCCATGGAAACGGCCAAAAAGCTCCGGGAGCTGACGGTTACCGTCACCGCCAAAGGCGGCGGAAACGGACGCCTTTTCGGCTCCGTTACCAACCAGGAGATTGCCGATGCCCTGAAGGCGAAGGCCGGTATTGTTCTGGACAAACGGAAGATCGTGATTGCCGACGCCATCAAAAATGTAGGTACTTATACGGTGACCTGCAAGCTGGGCTATGAAATCTCTGCCCCTCTGACCGTCAGGATCGAGGAAGGCTAAGAAATCCCTGAAGCAATCGCCCGGGGCAGGGCAGTGAATGGACCGCTGCCGGCTTCTGTCGATTGATCATGGTTTCCAAGAAAAGACAAGAAGGAGCGTCTCTATGGATGAAGAGTTGATTGCCCGCCAGCAGCCCCAGTCACTGGAGGCGGAACAGGCCGTTTTGGGCTCCATTCTCATCGATAGCCAGTGCGTGGCAGATGTCATCGGGATTCTGAAGCCGGAGGATTTTTATCTCCGGCAGAACCGGGAGATTTATGAAGCGGTTTATTCCATGTTCAATTTCTCCCAGACCATTGACCCGGTTACGGTGCTGGACAAATTAAAAGAGCTGGGCTATTATCACGACAATTCCAGAGACTATATCCTGCAGCTCATGGAGATCACTCCTACGGCTGCCAATGTGGTTCGCTATGCCAATATTGTACAGGAAAAATCCTTGCTGCGGGGCCTGGGTCAGGCCGCGGGGGAGATTTCCGATATGGTTTTCGACCAGATGGGCACCGCGGGGGACATTCTGGAGTCTGCGGAAAAGAAGATCTATGCCATCCGCAAGGGCGAGCGGGGCGACAGTCTGGAACACATCGGCACCACCATGCACCGGGTTTTTGACCGGTTGAATGAGCTGGCCATGTCCGACTCCATGATCCCCGGCCTATCAACCGGCCTGCGGGATCTGGATACCAAAATCAACGGTCTGAACAAGTCGGACCTGCTGCTGATTGCTGCCCGGCCTGCCATGGGCAAATCCGCTTTTGCCCTGAATATCGGTGTGAACGTGGCGAAAAAGTATAAAAAGACGGTGGCAATCTTCAACCTGGAAATGTCCCGGGAACAGCTGGCCATGCGTCTTCTGGCAAACGAAAGCTTTGTGGAACTGCAAAAGCTCACCACCGGCAAGCTGACGGACGAGGAGTGGACCAAAATCTGCATGGCAGGCGCCACCCTGAGCCAGACGGACATCCGAATTGATGACAACCCTTCGGTTACCGTAGCGGACATCAGCGCCAAGTGCCGCAGACTGGATAACCTGGGCCTCATCATCATCGACTATCTGCAGCTGATGCAGGGCTCCGGCTATGGAAAGAACAATGAAAACCGTGTGGTCGTGGTGGGTGAAATTTCCCGCTCCCTGAAAATCATGGCTAAGGAACTGAATGTTCCCGTGGTCTGTCTGAGCCAGCTGAGCCGTGCGGTGGAAAGCCGTACCGACAAGCGGCCCATTCTGTCGGATCTGCGGGAATCCGGTGCCATCGAGCAGGACGCCGACTCGGTTATGTTCCTGTACCGTGACGAATACTATAATGAAAATACGGAAGAAAAAGGTGTTGCCGAGTGTATTGTTGCCAAGAACCGCCATGGTGAGACCGGGGCGGTAAAGCTGCAATGGATCGGCCAATATCAGACCTTTGCCGACCGGGAGTGGAAGCATGCTGACTAAACTCCGAGCCTTTGTCCGGCAGTATGACCTGATTCGCCCGGAAGACAGGGTTATTGCGGCGGTTTCCGGAGGCGCGGACTCCATCGCGCTGCTGTTTGCCCTGTATTTGCTCCGGGAGGAGTGGGGAATCCGGCTGGAAGCTGCCCACTTTAACCACTGCCTCCGGGGGGAGGAATCCAACCGGGATGCCCGGTTTGTGGCGGATTTTTGTGCCCGCTATGAAATCCCCCTGCATATGGGCACCGAACATGTGGTTCCCGGGGAGAAGGGCCTGGAGGCCGCGGCCCGGGATGCCCGGTATCGCTTTTTGCGGACCCTGCCCGGTAAAGTGGCCACGGCACACACGGCGGATGACAATGCCGAAACCGTGCTGATGCGGCTGCTGAGAGGCACCGGGCTCAAAGGATTGGGGGCCATTGCGCCGGTGAGCGGCAATGTGATCCGGCCCATGCTCAGCGTTACCCGCCGGGAGGTGGAAGCATTTCTGGAGGAGTATGCCCTCCCTCATGTGGAGGATAGCTCCAATGGGGAGGACGCCTTTCTGCGCAACCGGATCCGGCACCGGATCATGCCCCTGTTGTACGGAGAAAATCCCCGTATCGGAGAGAACCTTTCCTCCATGGCTCTGAATCTTCGGCTGGATGAAGATTGCCTGTCCGGGTTGGCCTCCGGGCCGATGCCGGGTATCGGGGAGCTCAAAGCGCTGCCCGCCGCCATCCGCCGGAGATATTTGGAGCGGTTTTTGAAGGAAAGCGGTGTTCGTGAGCCGGAGGAAAGCCATATTTTGCAGGCAGAAAGCCTGCTGTTTCACTGGAATCCCTCCGCGTCCATGAACTTTCCCGGCGGAATTGTGATTGCCCGGGAGTATGACCGGCTGATACGGTCCGATTCCCGGGAAACGCTGGCAGACTACACCCTGGAAGAAGAAACCTATGTACAGGAGCTGGACCTTTGGGTCACGGTGGAAGAGGCGGTTTCCCTGGAACAGGGGGAGGACGTATTTACGGTGCAGATCCGTGGACCCCTTCGGCTGCGGGCCAGACGAGCCGGAGATGCCATCGCCCTTGGCGGCGGCACCAGGAGCCTCAAAAAATTGTTTATTGACCGAAAGATTCCCGCGCCGCGCCGCTGCCGGATTCCGGTGGTGGAGGACGATGATGGAATCCTCGGTGTATATGGAATCGGTGCGGACCGGAACCGTCAGGCAAGCGCCCTGCCGGCAAAAACCATCCGGTTTGCGCCCAGACAGAAAAGTGGAGGAACAGAGCATGGAGAATGATATTCTGAAGGTTCTCATCACGGAGGAGCAGATCCGCCGCAGGGTACAGGAACTGGGTGTGGAGCTGACCAAAGATTACGAAGGGAAGGACCCGGTGATCGTGGGCGTTCTGAAGGGCGTTGTCGTCTTCTATGCGGATATGATCCGGCAGATCAAGACGCCCTGCCAGATGGATTTTATGTGGATTTCGTCCTACGCCGGAACCGCATCCACCGGCAGTATGCAGGTCAAACGGGACATTACCGTGGACATCAGGGGCCGCCATGTACTGATTCTGGAGGATATTTACGATACCGGCAATTCTCTGGACTTCACCTACCGGCATCTTCTGAGTAAGGATCCCGCCTCCTTAAAGATCTGCACCTTCCTGGATAAGCCGGAACGCAGAAAGCCCGGCATCACCCTGAAGCCGGACTATGTGGGTTATACCGTACCCAACGAATTTGTGGTGGGCTACGGATTGGATTTCAATGAGCATTACCGCAATCTGCCCTACATCGGCGTTCTGAAACCGGAAGCCTATGAAGGATAATCGATAAGGAGTAAAACTGGATTGAATAACCGAAGACTTGTACCGCTGGTAATCTACCTGGCTGCCCTGGTTCTGGTGTTTTCCTGGATCAGCGGCATGACGGCCTCCAGCAAAAATGAGCTGCCCTATTCCGAATTGGTGGGGCTGTTTGAAAAGGAGCAGGTTCGCTCCTTTGTTGTAAAGGGAAATACCATTTCTCTGGAGCTCCATACCCCCTATGACGGAAAAACACAGCTCCGGGCCCAATTGGCCCAGCCGGAATCCTTCCGGCAGGAGCTGGAGGAGACCTTCCTGGAACAGCGGGCTTCCGGAAAGCTGGAAAGCTATGATTTTGTACCGGACAAGGCGGCCTCCCCCTATGATTATGTGCTGCCCATCATCCTTGCCGGCGGCGTGCTGCTGGTGCTGTGGACGCTGCTGATGGGGAAGATGAACGGCAGCAACCCCCTTGCCAATTTCGGAAAGGCCCGGACGGTGCTGGGTGTGCCGGACGGAAAGAAGGTCACCTTTGCCGATGTGGCCGGTGCGGATGAAGAAAAGGAAGAGCTGGCGGAAATTGTGGATTTTCTCCGAAATCCGGGGAAATTTACCCAGATTGGCGCCCGGATTCCCCATGGCATTCTGTTGGTTGGCCCTCCGGGCACCGGCAAGACCCTGCTGGCCCGGGCGGTTGCCGGAGAGGCCGACGTGCAGTTCCTGTCCATCTCCGGCTCCGACTTTGTGGAGATGTATGTGGGTGTGGGCGCCAGCCGGGTCAGAGACCTGTTTGAGCAGGCCAAGAAGCTGGCTCCTGCCATTGTGTTCATCGATGAGATCGATGCCGTAGGCCGCAAGCGCGGAACGGGCCTGGGCGGCGGCCATGATGAAAAGGAGCAGACTCTGAACCAGCTGCTGGTGGAGATGGATGGGTTTGGCCATACCGAGGGCATTATTGTTCTGGCAGCCACCAACCGTCCGGATATTCTGGATCCCGCGCTGCTGCGTCCCGGCCGGTTTGACCGCCAGATTCAGGTAAACCGCCCGGATGTGAAGGGCCGGGAGGAGATCCTCCGGGTTCACGCCAAGGATAAAAAGCTGGACGATTCCGTCAGCCTGCGCACTATTGCCCGGGCCACCTCCGGCTTTACCGGAGCGGATCTGAGCAACCTGCTGAATGAATCGGCCATTATGGCCGCCCGGGACGACCGGCCGGTCATTAACATGGAGGACATCAACGAGGCCCTGATGAAAATCGTTGCCGGTCCTGCCAAGCACAGCCATGTCCAGTCCCGCCGGGATCTTCGGACCACTGCCATTCACGAGGCCGGGCACGCGGTGGCCATGTACCGTCTCCCTTCTCATGATCCTGTGCGGCAGATCTCCATTGTGCCCCGGGGCCGCAGTCTGGGCGCCACCTGGTATTTGCCCAAGGATGATTCCGCCAACCTGACCCGAAACGAGATGTATGAGCAGATCGTGGGCCTGCTGGGCGGCCGTGTGGCCGAGGCCCTGTATATTGGGGACATCTCTGTGGGCGCTTCCAATGATATTGACCGGGCAACCAAGCTTGCCAAGGATATGGTAGCCCGCTATGGTATGTGCGAAAAATTGGGTACGGTATCCTACCTGGATGACGGAGAGGTCTTTATCGGACGGGATTATCAGAACACCAAGAGCTATTCCGAAAAGGTAGCCGGAACCATTGATGAGGAGGTTAAGGCCCTCATCGACCGGGCTTACGAGGACTGCAAGACCATCCTGACCAAAGACGGTGAAAAGCTGCTGGCCATAACGGACTACCTGCTGGACAATGAGACCATGACCGGCGCGCAGTTTGCGGATCTGATGGAAGGTAGAGAGCTTTCCCAGGGCTCCGCAACCGCACTGACCGACGGCTACGAGGAACCGGAAGAAACGTAAAGTTGTTGCCCCGCCTTTTGGCGGGGCAATGTGTTATTCAACATAGGTTACGGGATTTCCCTTGCGCTGTCCGGGCTCGTGGTTGGGAAGTCCGTCTTCCGTGGCGGCGTAGCCCAGAGCAAGGGCGCCGTACACCAGCTCCTGGGGATCCATGCCCAGGGAAATCAGATAGGCGTTGATTTCGGAGTCCTGGTTCAGACTCTTCAGCTGATTGATCCAGCAGCTGCCGAGCTCCAGGCTGCTTGCCATCAGCATCATATTTTCCAGGGCGCAGGCACAGTCGGCAAGTCCGTTGGGATTGTCCGTCCGGTTGCAGGTGATGATCAGCACATCCGGATTGTAGTGGAAGGTGTAGTTCTCAGGGCGGTCTTCGCCGGTACGATGGAAGCCCTCCCGTACAAGCTGGGCAAGCCGACCCAGAACCGCCTTGTTCCGGACCACCAGAAAATGGGTGGCCTGTACATTCTTACCGCTGGGGGCATAGCGGCCCGCTTCCAAAATGGCTTCCAGGCATTCCGAGGGAACGGCTTTGTCAAGATACGCCCGGGTGCTGCGTCTTGCTTTCAGAAATTGCAGTGCGTTTTCCAAGAGAATCATCCTTTCAGATTGCGAGTATTCAAAATGAGTGCGGAAAACAGGGGACCATGAAGTATCATCGATATCATATCATAAATTCTGCTTTCCGTAAATCACGATTTTTGCAGGATGGAAAATGAAAAATTTCATAAACGCGATCACTGCCTGTTTCGTCTATTGTGCCATATCGGCGGCAAAAATACAGGGCGTGGCTGGTGAATGCTACAAAATGTATTTTTATTCTTGCATCCGGAATGGGGATATGATATAGTCATTCCATGAAAAACTGAATATCGTGCGATAGGAAGCTGACGGAAAACAGGGCTTGTGCCCGACCGAAGGAGCAACACTCTCAGGTGCCGCGTGTAAGCGGTAAGACCGCCAGTGGATCGCACTCTGGAGACATCTGAATTTTTCAGAGGCCGAAGGTGCAAGGGGTGTTTCTCACCGAATCTCTCAGGCAAAAGGACAGAGTGGTGTTTTGTTCCGGCAGATTTCTGCCGGGAGCAGCCGGCCTTTTACAGGAGTACCCCTCGAGGTATTCCTGTTTTATTATTTTCCAGAGGAGGAAAGAAAAATGGATACGGTTTTGAAGCTAGTGGAACAGGTAAACGGAAAAGTCAACAATTTTGTATGGGGCATTCCCATGCTGGTGCTGCTGGTGGGCACGGGCATACTGATGACGCTGCTTACCCGGGGATTTCAGCTGAGCCACATCAAACACTGGTTTGCCAATACCGTTGGAGCCATTTTCAGGAATAAGCATGTTATGGCCCATACCGGCAAAGAGGATCGTTCCATCAGTCAGTTCCAAAGCCTGTGTACGGCGCTGGCAGCGACCATCGGCACCGGTAACATCGCGGGTGTCGCCTCTGCCATTGTGTCCGGCGGCCCCGGCGCCATCTTCTGGATGTGGATTGTGGCGATTTTCGGTATGATGACCAATTTCTCCGAAAACGTGCTTGGTATCTACTACCGCCGGAAGAATACCGCGGGGGAGTGGTCCGGCGGTGCCATGTACTATCTGCGGGACGGTCTGGGCAGCTTCCGGGGCTGCAAGACCATCGGTAAAGTGCTGGCGCTTCTTTTCAGTGTTTTCTGTGTTCTGGCCAGCTTCGGCATCGGCAACATGGGTCAGATCAATTCCATCGCCACCAATATGAAAAGCGCTTTCTCGATCCCCAATTGGATCACCGGCGCATTGCTGATGATCATTGCTGCGCTGGTGGTAGTAGGCGGCCTGAAGCGGATTGCGGCGGTGACCGAAAAGCTGGTTCCCGTGATGGCGGTCGCCTACGTGGTGGGCGCGCTGATTCTGGTGATTCTCAATGCCGGAAATGTAGCTCCTGCCTTTGTCTCCATTTTCAAGGGCGCTTTTGCGATGAAGGCTGTAGGCGGCGGCATCGTGGGCAGTGGTGTCAAGGATGCCGTTACCTGGGGCATGAAGCGGGGCGTATTCTCCAATGAGGCCGGCCTGGGCTCCAGCGTTATGGTTCATTCCAATTCCAATGTAAAAGAGCCTGTAACCCAGGGTATGTGGGGCATTTTTGAGGTGTTTGCCGACACGCTGGTGGTGTGTACCCTTACCGCTCTGGCCGTGCTGACCAGCGGCCTGGTAGATCTGAACACCGGCGCCGTGCTGACTTCCACCGAAAAGACTGCCATGGTTGCGGAGGCCTTCAGCCTGAAATTCGGCGCCATTGGTTCTGCGTTTATTGCCCTTGCCATTTTGCTGTTTGCGTTTTCAACGGTTCTTGGCTGGAGCCATTACGGCACCAAGGCCTTTGAGTATCTCTTCGGCACCAAGGCAACCATGATCTACAAGATCATTTTTGTGGCCTTTATCATGGTGGGCGCCACCATGCAGCTGGATCTTGCCTGGGATCTCAGCGACACCTTTAACGGCCTGATGGCCATTCCCAACCTGATCGGCGTTGTGGCACTTTCCGGTCTGGTGCGCAAGATTACGAAGAACTATATTGACCGCGCGATCAAGGGCAAGGATGTTGTGCCCATGTATTCCGCGTTTGAGGACGTTCAGAAGGAAGAGGTGAGCTCCTGATACAAAAGCGGTTGGGATTTTCTGCATGTTTCGTCCTTTCCGGAAGGCTGCTTCCGGGATTCGTCCCGTGGGAAAACCGGGCTTTTGGATAAGCATTCCCTTCACAAAATCATCGCCGCACAGATTTTTCTGTGCGGCGATGCTGCGTTTATCGGATAAAATGGGTGGAAACCCGCGGTTCCCGTTCCGGCAGTCCAAACGCTTCCTTGCCCAGGGCGATGCTTTTCATCAGGAATACCATGTTTCTTGCCAGTGCCCGCATGGTCTGCTTGCCCTCCTCATCCTGGTCAGCCTCTCCGGCAAGGCGGCCATGGATGCTGTTCCAGTATTGGCTGGAGGCTACTGGCATTCCGGAAATGGTAAAGTATTTGTTCAGCTCATCGAAGGTGGCAGAGCAGCCGCCCCGACGGGCACACACCACACTGGCGCCGACCTTCATGGTCAGGTCACAGTGGTTGCTGTGAAACAGCCGGTCCAGGAAAGAAATCAGGTTTCCGTTGGCGGAAGCATAGTATACAGGGCTGGCCAGAACCACGCCGTCCACCTGGGGAAGAAGGGCGGCAGCGTCGTTTACCTGGTCATCAAAGACGCATTTGCCAAGGGATGCGCATTTTCCACAGGCTATGCAGCCCCGGATCGCCTGGTTTCCCACCTGCATGGAGATGACATCCACACCTGCTTCCCGAAAAACGGTCTCCATTTCCCGGAGGGCGAGGGTGGTGTTTCCCTCCGCCCGGGGACTTCCATTGATCATCAGTACTTTCATAACAAACTCCTTCCTCTGTTACAGCAGCGGGGCGATGACCTTTGCCAGATACCCGGTCAGCTTAACCGACAGCTTTTCCTGACGGATGCTCTCTTCGGTAACCGGACGGCAGGCATTCAGCGTCCGCAGAAAATCTCTTTCAATGTCCGGCAGGCACCGCACATTCCGCAGATAGGCGGCGCACTCAAAGTGGTGGTAAAGACTCCGGTAGTCCAGGTTGATGGTGCCGACCACGGCCTCCAGATCGTCCCGGACGAATACCTTGGCGTGGACGAAGCCGGGGGTGTATTCATAGATCCTGACGCCGGAACGCAGCAGACTTCGGTAGTGGGTTTTCGCCAGCGCGTAGGGAATGACCTTGTCCGGGATCCCGGGCAGAATGATTTTCACATCCACACCCCGCTGGGCGGCGTATTTCAGGGCAGTTTCCATCTCGCTGTCCAGAATCAGGTAGGGGGTCATAATGTGCACATACCGGGTTGACCGGTTCAGCAGATCGATATATACCATTTCGCCCAGCTTGTAGTCGTCCAGTGGGCAGTCACCGTAGGGAATTACAAAACCGGAACAGCTGTCCGGAATACAGGGTTTGGGGATGCGGTCCGGAAATACCGGCTCTTTTTCGTTTACATTCCACATTTGCAGGAACATAAGCGTAAAGCTCTCCACAGCGTCGCCCTTCAGCATAATGGCCGCGTCCTTCCAGTGACCAAAGCGATTGATGTGGTTGATGTATTCATCGGCAAGATTCACACCGCCGGTAAACGCGGTGTCTCCGTCGATGACCAGGATTTTCCGATGATCCCGGTAATTGTAGTGGGTGGAAATCACCGGGGCAATGGGGGAAAACATCTTGCATTTGATTCCCAGTGCTTCCAGCCGCCGGGGGTAGTCATAGGGCAGGGTGGTGAGTTCACAGGTGCCGTCATACATCAGGCGCACATCCAGGCCCTGCTTTGCCTTCCGGGCCAGAATCTCCAGAATCTTACCCCACATCAGGCCCTCATCCACAATAAAGTATTCCAGATAAATAAAGGTTTGTGCCTTTTCCAGCTCCTGAAGCATGCGTACCCACTTGTCCTCGCCCAGAGGGAAATAGGTAACGTCCGTTTGATTGTAAACCGGAAACTGGCCTGTGCCGGCGATATACCGGGCAAGTCCGGCGGCGCCGGGATCCTCCCTTTCCAGCTCCCGAAAAACCTCCGGGTCCTGACAGATCAGGTCCTTGCTCAGCCTGTCGCTGCGGTTTACCAGCGCTTTCAGGGTCCGGTGGCCCCACTCGCTTTGGGTCCACAGATAGAACAGACACCCGAAAACCGGCAGGACCATGATGATGATCAGCCAGGTAATTTTTGCGGAAGGGTCCATGGTGCTGTTTACCAGATACAGAAGGATGGAGATCGTAAACACCACACTTCCGCCCAGGTAAATGGGAATCGTGTCTTCAAACCAGGAGAACAGCCCGAAGAGAACAGCGGCCTGGATCAGAATGGAGAGAATCAGGAGCCCTACCCGGCCGAAGAGGGCGTGAACAAGCCCCTGTTTGCCTTTCTTCAGCAGATTCAGTCCATTGTCGGCGATTTCCTTGGTATTCATATGGGACCTCCTTCTCCAAAAGTCAAGGATACCTTACAATTATATCGATTGCGCCGGGGTATTTCAAGCTCTCCCCATAAATAATAAGATTTTCTTATTTTCCGCCCGGTTCGATTGCATTGGATGATCCCGTATGATATAATACCGGGGAATTTGCGTCAGCTGATCTGAGAGGAAGACGCCTTTTATGAAGATAGGAATTTTTACCGA
>JAXEMQ010000039.1:0-2669 GCA_034099845.1 Faecousia sp. | reverse complement strand
GGGGACAGATTGATGTGAAATATGTTCCCTCTGCCTGTCTTGTAGGAGAAGCTGCCGGAGAAAAATATTATCAATATACCTTCATCGACGAATACAGTCGCTTCCGTTATCTTGAAGCATTCAAGGAGCAGAGCACATATTCTTCCACACAATTTCTAAAGCATGTAGTGGAAAAGTTTCCCTATGCCATTGAGTGTATTCAGACAGACAATGGGTTTGAATTTACAAATGAAATGGGCAACAGTAAGAACAAACCGCTGACGCTCTTTGAGAAAACACTGGCTGAACTCGGCATCCGGCACAAGAAAATCAAACCCTTTACACCCCGTCACAATGGTAAAGTAGAACGCAGCCACAGAAAAGATAATGAGGAGTTCTATGCCTGCCACACCTTCTATTCCTTTGATGACTTTGCCAAACAGCTTGCTGTCAGACAGAGACGCTATAACGCTTTCCCCATGAGACCCCTCAACTGGATGGCCCCCAAAGATGTCCTTTATTCTTTTCCTAATGTGTAACACATCATTGACAAACCTACATTTTTAAAAAATTTTTTAGGGGCTTCATTGGCTGGGAGACAGGAGGAATTCGGGAAGCGCCGGGGCTGTCTGGCGGAGCCCCGGCGACCTTCGGCGGTATTATAGCCGGACCATCTGCTTCTTTCCCAGTGCAATGATGGTGGCAGTCATGGCTGCTGCCGTCAGCATACCCAATGCAACCCAGACACCAGGGGCTACCGCAAGGTACAGGGTTCGTATGCCCAGAGCCGCTTTGTTCAGAATGCTGCTGCCAAACTCGTCCTGGGTGAGGCGTGGCAAAACGAGGCAGCCAAACAGCCAGAAGACGTAGAATACCCACATCCCTTTCTTGCCGTAACGGCCGTAGACTGCGCCCAGAAACATGGCAAGAATCAGAAGCCCAAGCCCGGCGGGAATCAGAATCCTGGCATCGGTGAGGAACTGGAAGGGCGTTTCGTTTCCTGCGGCAGGGAAGAACAGCGGATACACAGCCAGCTCCACCCGGTAAAGCGCCAGAGCCAGCAGATAGGAAACCCCAATCTGCAGAAGCAGCCGCAGAGCATAGCTTCCCATAAAGGCACCCCGGGTGCGTCCCATGGCAATGGCCAGCTGGAATTCCCCGCTGTAGCCGAAGCCGCCGATGAAAAGCACCAGAATCGTGGTGGCAACCAGCGCCATCATCGTGCCCAGACAGAACCAGCTGTCGCCCTCTTTGGCCGTGCGCATGTGAGAATTAACAGCAGGACGCCCAGAAGAAAGCCGCCCAGCTCCCCCAGCAGATACACAAGAAAATCCGCTTTGTGGAGCCTGCAGTCCATTTTGAATTGTGTCAGCATATTCTTCCTCCTTACTGTCTGACCTGATAGCCGCGGATGATCCGGCATTCCGGAAACAGCGGCAGCAGGTACAGTACCGCGCAGACGGCGAGAAACACCCAGTCCAGCGTACATCTGTTCAGAAACCCGTCCAGCCAGCCGGCGTCAACTGCGGTCAGGCAGAAGGCCACGCCGCCCCCAATGCCGATGATGCCGATTCCGGTCACGACAGCGCCTACCTTTCCGAAACGGTAGTTGACCATGCCCAGAACGGAGCCGAACGCACTGCTAACCAGAAAAGTTCCCAGGCAGATCCGCACGGTCTGCCCCAGGCTGAACACGATCTCCACGCCGGGAATCCTGGTGAGCAGAGTTGCTTATTTCTATCTTCCTCCCTTTTGGATCTGCTCGATCAGCTCTTCTTTGGTGATGCCAAGGCTCTTGGCCTCAGCCAGCAGCTCAGACAGCCGCACCTCGTAAAATTCCTGCTTGCGGCGGCTGCGAATTTTCTCTGCCGCACCGGCGGCTACAAACATGCCAATGCCACGTTTTTTGTAAAGAATGCCCGCGTCTACCAGCAGATTGATACCCTTCGCCGCTGTGGCGGGGTTGATGGTGTAGAGCTTTGCCAGCTCGTTGGTGCTGGGTACCCGTTCTTCCTCCAGGAGAATGCCCCGGAGAATGTCGGTTTCGATCATCTGACTGATTTGCAAATAGATCGACTTGTCCTCAGTCAGCCGCTGATTCATATAACCACTCCCTTAATTGGTTCATTACTTACGTAACTAACTATATAACAAAGAGAACGTTTTTCAAGAGGGGGGATGAAAATATTTCTGTGGACTTTCTCTTTTCCCTTTTTCGATTTCACAAATCGCGGCAATTTGACAAATTCCCACTTCCAATTCCAGACAATTCAAGGTATAATATAAACAAACATGCCTGCGGGCTTATTTTGGGAGGTTTTCATGGTAGAACTGATTCTTTCCGTAAACGACAAAAAAAGACTGGACGCCGGGTTTGCCGCCGCTTTTGGCGGCACGGCGGAACGATATTTCTCCGCACCGGGGCGCACGGAGGTCAGCGGCAATCACACGGATCACCAGCGTGGACGGGTGCTGGCTGGCGCGGTGAATCTGGACACGGTGGCGGCGGTTCGGGCAAACGGAACGAATGTGATCCGGGTTCAGTCCAAAGGATACCCCCTGTGTCAGGTTCGCCTGGACGCGCTGGAGCCGGTGGCGGATGAAATCAATTCCACTCCGGCGCTGATTCGGGGCGTGGCGGCGCGGTTTGCTCAGCTGGGCTGCAAAGTTGAGGGCTTCGACGCCTACTG
>JAXEMQ010000002.1:0-3160 GCA_034099845.1 Faecousia sp. | reverse complement strand
ATCGGTGGACAGTGGAGTACATGAGCCTGCCCAAGTACGACTCCGATGGGAATCCCTACACCTACCAGGTGGAAGAGTCCCGGCAGGATGGATACCAGGTGCCGCTGTATGTGTTCACGCCTGCGGACGGACAGGTCCAGGGGGAGAATAACCCTCTGAATGTCCACAGCGCCGAGATCACAAATGTGGCTACCAGGTTCCGCATGGATAAGATCAGTGAGGACGGCAAACCGCTGAATGATGTGGAGCTGGTCTTTGCCAGCACGCAGCAAATCCATGGGGAAACCTACAAGCTGACCTGGCGGCGCTCCGCCAGCGGAGAAGAGAGCTATGAGATCAGAAAATCAGGCACGGTCATCTCTGCCGGCGCCGTAACCGCGGGGCACGTGGATATCATCGGCTTGCCTGAGGGAACTTATGAGCTGACATCGGAATCCAGAGTCCCGGAGGGGTTCTATGCCTCCGAGCTGATCGGCGCCCAATTCACCTTGTCGAGCATGGCCTCCGCCGATCAGAAAACGGCCACCCCCAGCATCACGGGAACCGCCGGAAAGCTGGTGGTTGACAGCATAGACGGTGTCCCTGCGCTGAAAGCAGTGAATAAAAAGACGACCCTCTCCATCGAAAAGTGGGGCAATGGGAACCAGATCACCTCCGGCTGGGAGTTTGTTATTTCCGGCAAATTTGCGGACGGAGCCCCGTATCACACCTATCCCGGTACCGATTTCACAGGCAAGCTGATCGTGGGAGAGCTGTACACCATGCAGGAGACCGTGAATCCGGCGGGCTACATCAAGTCTGATGTGACGGTGACCTTCCGGCTGAACAGCCAAAATCAGGTGGAGATCGTTTCGCCGAAGGATGGGCCCGCGAAAGCATCGGGAAATACCCTCATATTCACGGATGAGCCCTTCGTCATCACGATTTCCAAACATGCGGTCAGTACAGGCCTGCTTGGCGGCAGAGGCCCGGGGATCTATTTGGCCGGCGCCAGATTCAAGCTGTATGACAGCAGCGGGAAGCTGCTGACCGAGGAACTGGAGATCGGCGCGGGCGGCCTTCGGCTGAGCAGTCTGTATGCGGACGGCACTGCTCTGTTCCGGACTTCCGAAAGCGCGGAGTCGGCTGTATGCTACCGCCTGGTGGAAACCAAAGCGCCGGACGGATACATCCTTCCGGATACGGCACCCTATGTGGAATTCTGGTTCAATGAACGGGGCCAGGTGCAGATTGTGCAGAAAAACGGCGCGGATGCTGCCCTGGATGTGCTGCCGGATGGAAACTGGTTCCAATTCTACGATGATCCCATCTCGCTGACCCTTGTCAAGTACGATGGCGGTGACTTCTTTGCAGAGCAGAAGCGGATGGCGGGCGTGGAGTTTACGCTTTCGGATGGCAGCGGCGGGAAGAAAACCTTTACCACGGATGATCGCGGAGAGATCACCTTCGGCCCCGGGGATGTGGTGGGCGGAAAGACCTACACCCTGACGGAGACGGCAGTGAGTGGATTTGAGCCCCTGTCCTTCGTGTTCACCGTCAATCCCAACGGCAGGGTCTCCCTGACCGATCCGCCTGCCGGTGTGACGGTGGCTGCGGATTCGGACGGCAGGCAGATCAGTGCGGTGAACGAACGGATTCCCGGAACGGTCATCCTGACCAAGTTCACGAAGCTGGACGATACGACCTATACACTGAACGGAGCCCAGTTCAGCCTGTACCGTTACCAAAGCCCCGATAACTGGATCCAGTGGATCTGGCAGTTCTTTACCGGGGAGCAATACGAGCTGGTTTCCAGCGGGGATGGTACGGCCCTTACCCCATCGGTGCAGGCTTCCCCCGGAGACGGAAAGCTTGTGATCTCCAATCTGCCCTGGGGCCGGTATAAGCTGGTGGAAACCGCAGCGCCGGATGGCTTCAAGCTGGAAAACGTCTCCATCGATTTTACGGTGGATGCGGACAACCTGACGGTGACGATCGATCCGGACAGTGAAGTGAAAGCGGAGAACGTTCCCTTCACCTTTACCTTCTCCAAGCACTCCAGGGTGGGCGCAATCGGAAGCTCCGGACTGGAAGGGGCGCAATTCAAGCTGTACGCGCGGGACGGCGAAGCCCTGACGGAGATTCAGACAAGTCAGAGCCTGGTCACCGACGCCAAGGGCGAAGTGACCCTTTGCAGTGTGGAGGAGGCAGCCGATGGAACGCTGCGTGCCATCCTGAAGACCTCTTCCCAGGACACCAGGTATGTGTACCGCCTGGTGGAGACAAAAGCCCCGGATGGGTATATCCTGCCGCAGGGCAGTCCCTATGTGGAGTTCCTTTTCAACGATCAGGGCCAGGCGCAGATCATCAGCAGGCACACGGATGTTACGGACAGCTTCCAGTTCCTGGACGATCCCATCCTGCTGACCCTGGTCAAGTACGACGGCGGCGACTTCTATGCTCAGCAGACCACGTTGGACGGCGTACAGTTCACTGTCCAGGAGAAGGGAAAGCCGGAAACCGCCGGGACGGTTACCACCCATGACGGCGGCAAAATCACCTTTGGCCTGGGGCAGGATTATCCGGTGGTGGGCGGAAGAACCTACATCCTGACGGAGCTGGAGCGCAGCGGCTATGGGAAACTCGATTCCTTTGAGGTCACTGTCAACACGGACGGCACATTCTCCATGACCGACGCCGTGAATGGGGTGACTTTGGCCCAGAATACGGATGGCAGGCAGATCAAAGCGGTGAACGAGCGGATCCTGGGTACGGTTACGCTGATGAAATACACCCAGTTCCTCGGGGAGGATGAAAAACATCCCCTGGACGGCGCGGTGTTCAGCCTGTACCGGGAAGAGCAAGCTGTGACCTGGTGGGAGAAGCTGAAGGACTTTGTGACCGGCACCCACTACGATCTGGTGTGGAGCACGGACGGCAATGCGCTTGTGGGCACCAAGGAAACCGAAACCGGTGAGGGGGATCTGATCATCTCCAACCTGCCCTGGGGGACCTACACACTGAAGGAGACCCAGGCGCCGGAGGGCTACAAGCTGGTAAGCAATGCGTATACCTTCACCATTGGCCCGGAGGATCCTCAGACCGGCATCGATCTGACCCAGAATGGTACGGTGGCCAATGAGTGCAACCGCCTGGTGGTTCGCAAGGTCGCGGCGGGCGA
>JAXEMQ010000024.1:0-14914 GCA_034099845.1 Faecousia sp. | reverse complement strand
CCCAGTACGGATACCATTGTGCCCACTCTGGAACGGTATCTGCCTGCTGTGCGCTACCACAACCGCTGGAAAAGCCTGACCCTTTCCGATTTCACCCGGCGCCCCAGCTATACCGCGGAAGCTCCGGACCGGGGCTACCATCTGCTGACCGCCGCGGAAAGCGCGGATGTGGAAGGGTATATGCGGCCTATGGAGGAGTGGGAACCCCTTTCCCGCCAGAACCGGAAGTACCTCCAAAAGATCGCGGAGCTGTGCCGGGAACAGAATGCCCAGCTGATTCTCTTCAGCGTTCCCAGCCCTGTCAACTGGACCGTCCGCCGGCACAATACGGTGGGGGATACCGCTCAGGAGCTGGGGGTGCCCTACCTGGACGGAAATATGTTGGAGCTGGGCATTGACTGGGACAGGGACAGCTACGACGGCGGGGATCATCTCAATTACTACGGCGCCGCCAAGGTGACCGGCTGGCTGGGGACCTATTTGCAGGAAAACGCGTCTCTGACCGACTGCCGGGAGGATCCGGATTATGTCCAGTGGAACCGGGATTTCACCGCCTTCCGCCAAAGGCTTGCCCAGACAGAATAAAAACCACTCCGCTTTTTGCGGAGTGGTTTTTGTGTCGGAAGGCGCGGGGCAGACAGGGGCGCCTGCCCGGGCGGGAGGGCGATTTGCATAAAAAAACAGCCCCCAAGGGACTGAAAAATGGATTGACAAAAAGAAGAAAATCCTGTATAATGAGGTTCCATACTGTGGCAGTATGCCCTGACGAGGATTCCTCCTCTAACATGGTCATTTTACCACAGTAAGGGGCCGATGTCAAGAGGAAAGTTAATCAAAATTGACAACGAGTCCGAGCGTATCAACAACACACTTCGTCAAGAAAGGCTGTGATGATCCATATGGCAATGGTCAAGGACGTTATGTTCGGCAAGACCATGCGTAAATCCTACGCGAAGTACGAGGAGATCCTGGAGATCCCCAACATGCTGAAGATCCAGAAGGATTCCTATCAGTGGTTCCTGGAAGAGGGCCTGCAGGAAGTCTTCAAGGACGTGGGCACCATTACCGATTTCTCCGGTAAACTGGAGCTGAGCTTCCTGGATTATACCATGGAAGACAAGCCCAAGTATACCATAGAGGAATGCAAGGAGCGGGACGCTACCTACGCCAAGCCCATCAAGGTGCGGGTTCGTCTGCGCAATACCGAGACCGACGAAATCAAGGAGCAGGAGATCTTCATGGGAGATTTCCCGGTGATGACCAACGGCGGCACCTTTGTCATCAACGGCGCGGAGCGCGTCATCATCTCCCAGATCGTCCGCAGCCCCGGTATGTACTACGGCCACGAAGTGGATAAGGCCGACCAGCATACCTACACCGCCACGGTGATTCCCTACCGGGGCGCCTGGCTGGAGTATGAAACCGATAATTCCAATGTGTTCTGGGTCCGGATCGACAAGAACCGGAAGCTGCCCATCACCAGCCTGATCCGTGCCCTGGGCGTCCAGACGGACGAGGCCATCAAGGAGCTGTTTGGTGAGGATACCCGGATCCTTGCCACCCTGGAAAAGGATCCCTGCAAGACCCGGGAAGAGTCCCTGCTGGAGATCTACCGCCGCCTGCGTCCCGGTGAGCCTCCCACGGTGGAGACTGCCGTTGCCCATCTGGAAGGACTGCTGTTTGACCCCCACCGCTACGATGTGAGCAAGGTGGGCCGCTATAAGTTCAACAAGAAGATGGACATTTGGGCCCGGCTGTCCGGCCAGGAGGCCGCGGAGCCCATTTCCGATCCCCTCACCGGTGAAATCCTGGTGATGCCCGGCGATTTCATCTCCCGTGCCCAGGCCCATGATCTTTCTAAGCGCGGCGTCAACGAGGCCGTCATCAAGGTGGGTGACAGCCGGGTGAAGGTCTTCTCCAACGGCATGGTCAACATGGCCGACTTTGTTTCCTTTGATCCCGCCCAGTACGGCATCAAGGAAAAGGTCTGTTTCAGCACCCTGCGGGAAATGCTCGCCGAGCTGGGCCCCGACGGCAACTGGAAGGACGCCATTGCCGAGCACATGACCGATCTGATTCCCAACCATATTACCGTGGAAGACATCATGGCTTCCATCAACTACCTGAACTGCGTGGCCATGGGTGTGGGCGTGCCCGACGATATTGACCACCTGGGCAACCGTCGTCTGCGCTGCGTGGGCGAGCTGCTGCAGAACCAGTTCCGCATCGGTTTCTCCCGTCTGGAGCGGGTGATCCGGGAGCGTATGACCGTTCAGGACCTGGATTCGGTTACCCCCCAGAGCCTGATTAACATCCGGCCGGTTACCGCCGTCATCAAGGAGTTCTTCGGCTCCTCCCCCCTGAGCCAGTTCATGGACCAGAACAACCCTCTGGCTGAGCTGACCCATAAGCGCCGTCTGTCCGCTCTGGGCCCCGGCGGTCTGAGCCGTGACCGGGCTTCTTTCGATGTCCGTGATATTCACTACACCCACTATGGCCGTATGTGCCCCATCGAGACCCCCGAAGGTCCCAACATCGGCCTCATTAACTACCTGGCCACCTTTGCCAAGATCAACGAGTACGGCTTTGTGGAAGCGCCCTACCGGAAGGTGGACAAGGCCACCGGCTTTGTCACCAGGGAAGTGGAGTATATGACCGCCGACGTGGAAGACGATTACTACGTTGGTCAGGCCAACGAGCCCCTGGATGAAAACGGGTGCCTTGCCAATGCCCGTATTACCTGCCGGCACCGCAACGAGATTATTGAAGTGGACCGGAACATGATCGATTACATCGACGTGTCCCCCAGAATGATGATCTCCATCGCCACCTCTTTCATTCCCTTCCTGCAGAACGATGACGCCAACCGTGCCCTGATGGGCGCCAACATGCAGCGTCAGGCTGTGCCTCTGCTGACCACCGAGCCTCCTGTTGTTGCCACCGGCATCGAGCACAAGGCCGCCGTGGACAGTGAAGTCTGCCTGAAGGCCAGAAAGCCCGGCGTTGTCACCGCCGTTTCCGCCGATTACATCACCATCCGCTATGATGACGGCGAAACCGAAACCCTGAAGCTCACCAAGTTCGCCCGCTCCAACGCCGGCACCTGCATCAACCAGCGGCCCAATGTTGTGGTTGGCGAGCGTGTGGAAGCCGACGGAATCGTGGCGGACGGCCCCTCCTGCTCCGGCGGCGAGGTGGCCCTGGGCAAGAATGTGCTCATCGGCTTTGTGACCTGGGAAGGCTACAACTACGAGGACGCCATTCTGCTGAACGAGCGTCTGGTCCGTGAGGACGTATTTACCTCCATCCACATCGAGGAGCACGAGACTGAGGCCCGGGATACCAAGCTGGGACCGGAGGAAATCACCCGGGACATCCCCAACGTGGGCGAGGATACCCTGAAGGATCTGGATGAGAACGGCATCATCCGGGTAGGCGCCGAGGTTCACTCCGGCGATTATCTGGTGGGCAAGGTCACCCCCAAGGGTGAAACCGAGCTGACCCCCGAGGAGCGCCTGCTGCGGGCCATCTTCGGCGAGAAGGCAAGAGAAGTCCGGGATACCTCTCTGAAGGTGCCCCACGGCGAGAGCGGCATTGTGGTGGACGTGAAGGTCTTCACCAAGGAAAACTCCGACGAACTGGCTCCCGGTGTTACCAAGTCCGTTCGTGTCTCCATTGCCCAGAAGCGGAAAATCTCCGTGGGCGACAAGATGGCCGGCCGTCACGGCAACAAGGGCGTTGTTTCCCGGGTTCTGCCAGAAGAGGATATGCCCTTCCTGCCCGACGGTACGCCCCTGGACATCGTGCTGAACCCCCTGGGCGTGCCTTCCCGTATGAACATCGGTCAGGTGCTGGAGGTTCACCTGGGCTATGCTGCCCGGGCACTAAACTGGAAGGTTGCCACCCCCGTGTTCGACGGCGCCAACGAGAAAGATATTCGGGAAACCCTGAAGCTGGCGGGCCTGCGGGAAGACGGCAAGACCATCCTGTACGACGGCCGTACCGGCGAACCCTTTGACAATCTGGTCACCGTTGGCTATCCCTATTACCTGAAACTCCATCACCTGGTTGACGATAAGATCCATGCCCGTTCCACCGGTCCCTACGCGCTGGTTACCCAGCAGCCTCTGGGCGGCAAGGCCCAGTTCGGCGGCCAGCGTTTCGGCGAAATGGAAGTCTGGGCCCTGGAGGCCTACGGCGCTGCCTACACCCTGCAGGAAATCCTGACCGTCAAGTCCGACGATGTCACCGGCCGTGTCAAGACCTACGAGGCAATCGTAAAGGGCGCCAACATTCCCAAGCCCGGCGTGCCCGAGTCCTTCAAGGTTCTGGTGAAGGAACTGCAGGCGCTGTGTCTGGATATTCGCGTGCTGGACGAGCATGGCAACGAGATCGAGCTGAAGGACGATGATGACGATGAAGATATCGTCTACACCGCCAGCGAGAACGAGGATGTTGTGGTCGGCGACACCAATGAAGTGCTGGATGCCGGCTTCGTCATTGACGAGGACGGCCCTGAGGATATTATGAATGTATTCAGCGATCTGGATTCTTCCGATCCTGATACCTTTGAAGAATAAGGAGGCTCGGTAATGGCAAATGCCACCTTTGATGCCATTAAAATTGGCATCGCTTCTCCGGAGATGATCCGGCAGTGGTCCTATGGCGAGGTCAAGAAGCCGGAGACCATCAACTATCGTACCCTGAAGCCCGAGCGGGACGGCCTGTACTGTGAAAAGATCTTTGGACCCACCAAAGACTGGGAGTGCCATTGCGGCAAGTACAAGAAGATCAAGTACAAGGGCAAAATCTGCGACCGCTGCGGCGTGGAAGTTACCAAGTCCAAGGTGCGCCGGGAGCGCATGGGCCACATTGAGCTGGCCGCTCCCTGCAGCCACATCTGGTATTTTAAGGGCATTCCCTCCCGGATGGGCCTGATCCTGGACATTTCCCCCAAGGTTCTGGAAAAAGTTCTGTATTTTGCCGCCTATATCGTCACCGATCCCGGCGACGCGCCTCTGACCCTCAACCAGGTACTCACCGAAAAGGAGTACCGGGATATGCGGGAGAAGTACGAAAATGACTTCAAGGCCGGTATGGGCGCGGAGGCCATCAAGGAGCTGCTGGAGCAGATCGATCTGGACCAGCTGTCCGAGCAGCTGCGCAGCGAACTGAAAACCGCCTCCTCCCAGAAGAAGCTGCGCATCGTCAAGCGGCTGGAGGTTGTGGAGGCCTTCCGGGAGTCCGGCAACAAGCCCAGCTGGATGATTATGGACGTTCTGCCGGTCATCCCTCCCGATATTCGCCCCATGATTCAGCTGGACGGCGGCCGGTTCGCCACCTCTGACCTGAACGATCTGTACCGCCGGGTCATCAACCGGAACAACCGTCTGAAGCGCCTGCAGCAGCTCCATGCCCCTGACATCATTGTCCGCAACGAAAAGCGGATGCTGCAGGAGGCCGTGGATGCCCTCATTGACAACGGCCGCCGGGGCCGTGCCGTTACCGGCGCCAACAACCGGGCGCTCAAGTCCCTGTCCGATATGCTGAAGGGCAAGCAGGGCCGCTTCCGTCAGAATCTGCTGGGCAAGCGCGTGGACTACTCCGGCCGCTCCGTTATCGTGGTCGGCCCTGAGCTGAAGCTCTATCAGTGCGGTGTGCCCAAGGAAATGGCCATTGAGCTGTTCCGGCCCTTCGTTATGAAGAAGCTGGTTGCCGATGGCCTGGCAAACAACATCAAGTCCGCCAAGAAGATGATCGATAAGGGCAAGACCGAGGTCTGGGACGCCCTGGACGAAATCATCAAGGACCGTCCCGTCATGCTGAACCGGGCCCCTACCCTGCACCGCCTGGGCATTCAGGCCTTCGAGCCCATCCTGGTGGAGGGCCGTGCCCTGAAGCTGCACCCCCTGTGCTGCACCGCCTTCAACGCGGACTTCGACGGCGACCAGATGGCCATCCATGTGCCCCTGTCTCCCGAGGCCCAGGCCGAGGCCAGAATGCTGATGCTTTCCGCCAACAACCTGCTGCGGCCTCAGGACGGCAAGCCCGTCACCGTGCCCACTCAGGATATGATTCTGGGTGCCTACTACCTGACCTATACCCGTCTGGGCAAGGCCGAGAAGGGTGCCGAGACCGTGTATGTCACCGATGCCGGTGATACCAACCTGCCTGTGGATGCTCTGGTGGATGCCGATGAGTTCCTGGCCGCCAATAAGGCTGCCTCCTCCGTGGGCAAGGCTACCGCCAAGTTCCGCCCCGTCCACAATTACTCCAGCACCGAGGAAGCCATTGCCGCCTATGCCGACGGCGCCATCGGCCTCCATGCCCCCATCCGTGTCCGTTACGGCAAGGAAGTGGACGGTCGTATGGAGTACCGCATCATCGATGCCACCGTGGGCCGGCTCATCTACAATGAGCCCATTCCCCAGGACCTGGGCTTTGTGGACCGGAGTGTTCCCGGCCACGAGTTTGACCTGGAGATCGGCTTCCTGGTGGGCAAGAAGCAGCTGGGCAAGATCATCGACAAGTGCATCCGCAAGCATGGCTTCACCATTGCCACCGAGATGCTGGACCGCATCAAGGCTCTGGGCTATAAGTACTCCACCAAGGGCGCCATCTCCGTATCCATTGCCGATATGGTGGTTCCCGCCATCAAGTACGAGCTGGTGAAGGCCGCGGAAGGCAAGGTCGTGGAAATCGAAAACTACTACCGCCAGGGTTATATCACCAACGAGGAACGGTATCGTCTGGTGGTTCAGCAGTGGGAGAAGACCACCAAGGAAGTCACCGACGCGCTGCAGGGCAACCTGGACGAGTTCAACCCCATCTACATGATGGCTGACTCCGGTGCCCGTGGCTCCATGGCTCAGATCCGTCAGCTGGCCGGTATGCGCGGCCTGATGGCCGATACCGCCGGCCGTACCATCGAAATTCCCGTTAAGGCGAACTTCCGTGAGGGCCTTTCCGTTCTGGAGTATTTCATCTCCAGTAGAGGCGCCCGGAAGGGCATGACCGATACCGCTCTGCGTACCGCTGACTCCGGTTACCTGACCCGCCGAATGGTGGACGTTTCCCAGCAGGTCATCATCCGGGAGAAGAACTGCGGCACGACCCATGGTATCTGGGTGGGCGCCGTCATCCAGAAGGGCGACGTGATCGATACCTTCGGCAACCGGATCCGGGGCCGTTATCCCGTCAGCGACGTGCTGGATCCCAAGACCGGCGAGCTGCTGCACTCCAAGGATGTCATGATGATGCCCGAGGATGCCGCCAAGTTCGAGGCCCACGGCATCGACAGAATTTATATCCGCACCATCCTGGGCTGCCGGGCCCGGAACGGCGTCTGCGCCAAGTGCTACGGCATGAACCTGGCTACTTCCAAGGAAGTGGACCTGGGCGAAGCCGTGGGCATCATCGCGGCCCAGTCCATCGGTGAACCCGGTACCCAGCTGACCATGCGTACCTTCCACTCCGGCGGCGTCGCGGGTGACGACATCACCCAGGGTCTGCCCCGAGTCGAAGAGCTGTTTGAGGCCCGCCGTCCCAAGAAGATGGCACAGATCTCCGAAATCACCGGCGTGGTGAACATCGATGATTCCCACCGTACCGCTCTGCGCAACATCACCGTTACCGCGGAAGACGGCGAGGTCAAGGTCTATCAGGTGCCCTACTCCGTTGGCCTGAAGGTCACCCACGGCAAGGTGGTGCAGAAGGGCGAGCCCATCACCGACGGCGCCCTGTATCCCCAGGATGTTCTGCGTATTTCCGGTGTGGAAGCCGTTCAGGATTATCTGGTGCAGTCCGTCCAGGCTGTGTACCGTCAGCAGGGTGTTGAAATCAACGACAAGCACATCGAAGTTATCATCCGTCAGATGATGCGCACCACCCGGGTGGATGACCCCGGCGATACCAGCCTGCTGGTGGGCGCCGTGGTGGACAACTTTGAGTTCGAGGATGCCAATGCCGCCATTCAGGCCCGCATTGACGCCGGTGAAACCGATCTGCGCCTGGCAACCGGTTCCGTGGTGCTGCTGGGTATCACCAAGGCATCTCTGGCTACCGACTCCTTCCTGTCCGCCGCGTCCTTCCAGGAAACCACCAAGGTCCTCACCGACGCCGCCATCAAGGGCAAGGTGGACCACCTGGTGGGTCTGAAGGAGAACGTCATCATCGGTAAGCTGATTCCCGCCGGTTCCGGCCTGATGGCTTACCGGGATTACGAGCCCGGCAAGACCCCCGAGGCAAGACTTCCCGAGGAAGAGGAAGCCGCCGCCATCGAAGGCGAATAAGCGTATAAAAATCCTCCCTGCGCAAAGGGCGGGGGCATAAGACAGTTAACAGCCACAGCAGTATTTACTGCTGTGGCTCAGACTGTCGAGAAACCCCAGTTTTGCTTCAGGCAAAACTGGGGTTTTGAGCATATTGGGGCCAAAATATAAGGATTTTCAAAAGGTTGTGGGCATCCTCCCACTTCCTAATTGCAAACTTTTTCAGATTCATGGCAGCCAATTTAAGCCTCACCCAATTCGTTACCTGGGCCAGGCCTGTGTATCTCGTATATCTCATGCCATGCTTTTCCTTGGCATCCGCAAAGACCCGTTCAATGGTTTCTTTGCGCATCTTGTAGTATCTCTTGTGCCGCTCCGTATAGCGCAGTTCCTCTGCCATTTCCACATACGGCTTCCAGATGTGCTGCGTTACCGTCTTAATGAAGTCCTTGTTCCTGGTACACTGCTCCCTGGTGGGGCAGTTCGCACAGACCTGTGGATTACTTTTGTATTCCCGGTAGCCTTCACGGTTGGTTGTGGAATAATTCAATATCTGGTATTCCGGGCAGATAATACAGTCATAATATTCATCATACACATACTTCCACCATTCATGCCCACCTTCCATGGTCTTTGGCCGCGTGTAGGGTGCGTATAAGACTCTTTCATCGCCAAATACCTTCTTGCAGATATGCGGGGTCTTGTAGGCGCTGTCCGCTACCACGGTCTTGACTTCGGGGTGCTTTTCTACCAATCTGTCATATACATCGTCAAATGCTACGCTGTCATGTACATTGCCGGGGGTTACTTCTACTTCCAGAACATAGCCGTGCTGGTTGCAGGCGGTGTGGGCTTCATAGGCCATCTGTTTCTTATGGTCGCCTTTTACAAACATTCCCGCATCCGGATCTGTAGTGCTTTTGGTTACTATTTTCTTCTTGGCTTCCTTTTTGCGCTTTTTCAGTTTCTTCCTGGAGGTATTATCCCGTTTCTTCTTGGGAGGTTCAGGCATATTGTCGTTATCCTCATCCTCTTCTGCAGCAAAGGGCTTCTTTCCGTGGGCTTCCCGGTCGGCGTTTACTTCCTCCATAAGTTCCTTGGCATACCTTTTTGCTTCCACCTCCACCTCTTCCTTGGCCACTTTCTTGTTGTTGGCATTGGCTTTGATGTGGGTGCCATCTACAAAGACCGTGTAGGTGTAAAGATAACCGGCTTCTGCTATCTCGCTGAGAATCCAGTCGAAAATCTGATTTACAGTCTCAGGGGTAAAGCGATGCTTGAAATTATAGCTGATTGTGGAGAAATGGGGTGTTTCTTCCTGCAAACGGTAGCCGAGAAACCAACGATATGCCACATTCAGCGAAACTTCTTCCGCTGTCCGGCGCAAAGAGGGCAGGCCATATAGATGCTGAATGAGCACCATTTTGAACAGCACAACCGGGTCGATGCTGGGTCGGCCGTTATCCTCACAATACAGCGGTTCCACCATATCGTAGAGCTTGTTCCAGCGAATTGCTGCGTCAATTTTTGCAGCAGATGCTCCGCAGGCACCAGACTTTCGGTGCCTACGATTTCATAAATTCCCCGTTCCATCTTGTTTCGTTCCAGCATCTGAATCACCCCACACCATTATACCACATAAAACAGAAAAAGCCCAGCAAAAGCTGGACTTTTTCGACAGTCTGAGTCATCCCAGTCGGGATGGCTGATTTTTTGTAAAGAGGTGGGCAAGCCCATTTGAGCTTGCCCACCTCTTTGGTTTTTGGTTATGACACTTCGGCAATTATCGGTTAGTCTTCAATAGCGATATACCGTTTCTCCGGCAGTACCCTTGCGTCCTTCTTGGGTATGCGCAGCGTCAGCACACCGTCCTGGAACTGACCCTTGATATCTTCCTCGGTCAGTGCGTCGCCCACATAGAACGACCGCTCGCAGACACCTGCGTAACGCTCTTTGCGGATATACTTGTCGCTCTTCTCATCCTGATCCAGACCCTTGGCTGCACGGATGGTCAGCAAGCCGTTTTCAAGGCCAACAGTTATCTCATCCTTCTTGAAGCCGGGCAGATCCATCTCAAGCTCATAACCGCTGTCGGTCTCCTTCACATCCGTTTTCATCAGGTTCTTGGCATTGTGACCGTAGAGTTTGCGGTCCACCTTGCACATCGCATTGTCGCCAAAGAAGGGGTCTGCGAAAAAGTCATCGAAAAGATCCTCACCAAAAATACTGTTCATCAACATAAGCCATCGCTCCTTATAAAAACTACATGGTGTATATTTTTACTGGAACAGGGACGTTGCGGGAAGCTGAAAGGGACTATGTTGAGATTCCTTAGGGTTTCCTTTCCTTTGTTCTGAATACAGTATAGCACCATTTTTAGCACTCGTCAAGTGAGAGTGCTAACAACATTCTGTGAACTTTTTTGCTATAAATTATGAAGAACTCAACCAGGAGGTAACAAAAAACAGTGCCACCGCAAAACTTTCATGTAGCCTTGAACAAGTAAAAGCATTTATCGGTGAAGAACTTGTTTTATAGAGAAATGAAATCGTGCTGACTCACGGTGTCAAGCATCTCTTTCCGTGCCGCAAGGCGCACTTCGTTGAAAAAAGCACGCCGAAGCGTGCTTTTTCATACCAAAGAGTAACCAAAGGTCGCAGAACGGGGGCAAAAGTAAACCTTTTACCGTCTTCATTTTGAAAAAAAGCGTATCTTTGATTGAATGCTGATAAATCTTCAGACCTAGGGTACTTTTTCATATAACTGTCAATTATAGATTTATCTTTACTAATGATTAGTTTCAGCGTGTCGATAGACCCGTTAAACCGAAAATGTAGGGGGCGATGCCTACATCGCCCCCACAGTAAGCTCCCGTATTACGGATGAATTTGGGAAATTCGTAACATTTTACAAAGGGCCGATGAAGGGCATCGGCCTCTACGACCACCTTTTTCGACAGACTGAGCCACAGCAGTATTTACTGCTGTGGCTGTTCCTATTAACACCAACATACCATATGCGATATTTGAAATGCAATGATAACTTATAAAAAGAATACTGCCTTTCGGACAAAAGCGGTGCCCTTTTTCATATGGGAACTGTGCTGCGAACACTCCGGAAAGCAGGGGGGATTTTTTGCGGGGTGGGCGGCGGCACCACAAGGGGGCTGCGAACCATCGCCCTGGCGAAGAATGTGGAAAGTCAGGGCGCGATGGGGGTTGTTCTGAACGCGCCCATCGACAACCTCATCCTGATGGCCGTGGCCAATGCGGTGGACATCCCGGTGATCGTCACCGTGGTGGATGAAAAAACGGACATCGGCGGGCGGATCGAGGCGGGGGCCAACGCCATTACCGATACCCCGCCCACAGCCCGGGAGCTGTTCAAAACCATGATGAATCGATACCGGGAGGAATAGCGAAGGGGCAAGCAAATACGCGCTGCCGCGATGTTTGAATCACGGCAGCGCATATGTTTATTGTGGGAAAGCCTGTAGGAGCTGTGCCAAAGTATCATGCAGAGCAGGGGCGAGGATAAGGGAGAGAAGGGCAGCGATGATCATCAGCAGGATAGGCACCAGAAACCGTACCTTACCGATTATAGAGTGCCAGAGAGCCTGCCTGTTGGGCTCCCATGGCAGCGCAGCCAGCCGCCGGTAGCCCAGAATAGCCAGGGGCAGAATCAGCACAAAGTAGGGCAGGGTATACTGGCTTTTGGCCTCCCAGAAGGTGTGGAAGACAAAGCCGCCCAGCAGAACCAAAGCCAGCAGGTCCTCTGATGGTTTCCGTATTTTGCTGGTGGGCACCCAGGCCCAGAGAACCAGACCGCCGTAGACCAGGGTCTGCAGCAGGTTCATTGCCTGATTCAGAAAATTTGGCCCCTGGGAATTCAGAAGGAATTCCGTCCATTTTGGAAGGGGGGAATATGCGGCTGTGTGCCCTACCAGATTCAGCCAGAGACTTTGAAAGAGTGGTTCGGACCATTGGGTAGCATTTTTTCGGGCGAAGAAAGAGACCATGGCTTTGGGATGCATCAGCCACCCCTGAAGCGTGCCGCTGATGCTGTCCAGAACGATGACGTTCTGGGCCTGCGGATCCATTCCTGCGGTGAAATAGGTTCCGAGGGTATATTCGCTGTACCACCCAGGGCCACGGAGGATGTCGTCCCGCAGGCCCATGGCCAACCAGGCGGCCGTGGAGATACCATTGTGCAAAGAGCAGCCGGTCCATCGTTCCAAAATCAGGATCGGGAGCTTCCCGGCCAAGAGCCATCCCAGAAGAAGCCCCATGGGGAGCCAGAAGCAATGCTTTTTGCCCTGCAATCCATTGTAGAGCGCGTAGAGAATGGCAGCGATTACGAAAATCTGATAGTTGGATTTGAAGAGGACGGCCATTGAGAGTAAAACGGATGCGGATACGGCCTGATACCATTTTGCATTCCGGCAGAAATGAATGGTCAGAAGAAGACCTGCCATGGAAAGAAACAGTCCGGGAATGGTACCGTAGACAAAGCTGACATAGAATAAAAGGGGGAGAAAGGCAATGCCGAGAGCGGTGACGGACAGGCTGCCCCCTTCTCCCAGTCCAAATTCCAGGCCAAATTCTCCCAGAGAATAAAGGATTCCCATGTAGCACAGCACATTGAGCAGCTGGAATGGCAGAGTCGTGTTTGGGTTTATCTGCTGCAGCAGAAGATGAATCAGCAGCAGGCCAGATTGATGGGGGTAGACGTACATATACTCCCCTGGCGCAAACAGGTATGTGTGACCATTGTACAGATCCGCAGCGGCGGTCTGGATGGAGCAGGCATCTGCTCTGGGAGTAAGCTGAATGCAGACAACCCATAGGGAAGCCAGCAATCCCGCAAAATAGATGAGCGCCAGACGAACCGTGCGCAGACGGCGCTCCTTGGCAGACAGAGTACAGCGGTTGAACAGGAAAATCCATATCAGACAGACCAGAGAAAAGAGCAGACACTGCAGCCATGTGCTGTCTGGGCAAATCCAGTTCATTTCCGAATGCATAAGGTCATCGGAGACGAAGACTACATAGCTGGTTGTTACCAGACAGCTGACAAACAGCCATGCGGCGACCAGGGCAAATAAAAAGCGGACCGTTCTCCGGGAGAAGGTGCACAAATATTTTGTCAGTGAAGCCATCGGAAAAATCCTTTCATTCTATGGGAGAGGTTTGATGCTTTTGGAATAATTCGTTCATATTATATAGAACTTTATCGAGAAAAGCAAGATACGGCACCGGGAGAAGAATATTTCCGCTTACGTCGAAGCAGCGCCGGCAGTCAGGGGGCCGTACCAATAAAGCGCAGGAAAAGGGAGGAGCAGAAAGCAATCTATGCATGAAAAACATTTGTTTTGCTGTGAAATAACGGACAGCGGCTTTGTTTGAAGAGTCAAAAAAAGGCGGCAAGAAAACGATGTTTTGTTGATATTTATTTTGGAAATTTCATTGACAACTCGGAAAATTTGGGTATAATACAATCTTGTATGGATATGAAAAAAGTATGTACAATACCCGATTCCGGCAATTTGCCGGTGCTCTGCCGGGAGCGTCTCCTGGTGGGCACAAAACAGCTTCGCAAGGCGCTGGGCGCCGGCAGGATAGAATCTGTTTATCTTGCCGAAAACGCGGATCCTGATGTAACGGAGCCCCTGGAAGCTCTGTGCGCGGAAGCTGGTATCCAGCCGGTCTGGGTCCGCACCATGGCGGAGCTGGGCAGGGCCTGCGGAATCGACGTAGGCGCAGCGGCGGCAGGAGTCGCCAAAACTCAGGTTCTACCGGAAGCCATTCCGTAGAATATATAACCCGCCTGTCGGCGAGAACAAAAGAAAGGAGAAACTAGATGCCTACTTTTAATCAGCTGGTTAAGAATGGCCGTAAGGCTGCAACCTACAAGTCCACCGCTCCCGCTCTGCAGAGAGGTCTGAACACTCTGGAGAACAAGGCGACTACTCTGCCTTCCCCCCAGAAGCGTGGTGTTTGCACTGCTGTTCGTACCACCACCCCCAAGAAGCCGAACTCCGCTCTGCGTAAGATTGCCCGTGTGCGTCTGACCAACGGTATGGAAGTTTCCGCTTACATCCCCGGTGTTGGCCACAACCTGCAGGAGCACTCCGTGGTTCTGATCCGCGGCGGCCGTGTTAAGGACCTGCCTGGTGTTCGTTACCACATCATCCGTGGTACGCTGGATACCCAGGGTGTGCAGAACCGGATGCAGGCCCGCTCCAAGTACGGTGCGAAGCGTCCCAAGGCCGGCAAGAAGAAATAATTCTTCACAATCCCAATTTTGAATTTTCCCCACGCCCTTTCGCAAGGCAAGGCCTTGCCAGCGTTTTTATATATTGTATAAAACCTCTGGCCAGGCACAACGAAAGTTACACTTTCGAGTACCGATGAAATCATTATATTATGAAGGAGGGAAGCAAAGTGCCCAGAAGAGGTAATGTTCCCAAGAGAGAGGTCCTTCCGGATCCCAATTACAATTCCGTTCTGGTTACCAAGCTCGTAAACAGCATCATGCTGGACGGCAAGAAGGGTGTTGCCCAGAAAGTTGTCTATGGTGCTTTCGAAATTGTTGAGAACAAGACCGGCAAGAACGGCCTGGAAGTCTTCCAGCAGGCTATGGAA
>JAXEMQ010000295.1:0-15135 GCA_034099845.1 Faecousia sp. | reverse complement strand
TGATCGCCAAGGACAGCCTGTTTGCCGATTTCAAGGCGGTAAAAAACGGGAATGTATGGTGTACAGGTAAATACCTGTTCCAGGCCACGGACATCACCGGCGAATTGATTGTAGATTTTCATCATATGCTCACGGGACAGGAGGATATGCAGTTCCTCTATAAGCTGAAATAGGAGCGATTATGGAGCAAAAGAACAATCACACATATCGCGCAAAAGCGCTGTACTGCGTGGTATTTATGGCGCTGCTGGCTGCGCTTTTCGTGATTACGGTACTGAATATCAACATTGGGAGCGTGCCTATTTCTGTTGGAGAGATCATCGGCATCTTATTTAACAAGCAGGGCGATCCCACGCTGGTGAACATTATCTGGAAGATTCGGCTGCCCCGGATTCTGATGGCCGCGCTGCTGGGCGGTGCCCTGAGCCTGTCAGGTTTCCTGCTGCAAACCTTCTTTGCCAATCCCATTGCGGGTCCCTTTGTGCTGGGCATTTCCTCCGGGGCGAAGATGGTGGTGGCGCTGTCGATGATTTATTATATCGGAGCCTTTGGCGCGGTGTCCAGCTGGACGCTGATTATCGCGGCTTTTGTGGGTTCGCTTCTTTCTGTGGGCTTCATTCTGATGATGTCCCACAGGCTCAAGGGCATGGCAACGCTGCTGGTGGCTGGCATCATGATCGGGTATATCTGCTCGGCCATTACGGATTTTGTGGTCACTTTCGCGGAGGACAGCGATATTGTGAATCTCCACGGCTGGAGTCTGGGCAGCTTTTCCGGTATGAGCTGGGACAATGTAACCACTGCGGCCATCCTTGTGGGAGTGACCACCCTGGCGGTGTTTCTGCTGTCCAAGCCCATCGGTGCCTATCAGCTGGGCGAAGCCTATGCCCAAAGTATGGGCGTGAACATCCGGGTGTTTCGTGTGGCGCTGATTCTGCTGTCCAGCATTCTGTCCGCCTGTGTCACCGCTTTTGCCGGGCCGATTTCCTTTGTGGGCATCGCGGTTCCGTATCTCGTCAAACGGCTGCTGAACACTTCCAAACCCATTGTGGTGATTCCGGCGGTGTTTTTGGGCGGTGCGGTGTTCTGCATGGGCTGTGATCTGATTGCCCGTACCGCTTTCGCACCTACTGAGCTGAACATTTCCACGGTTACCTCCGTGTTCGGTGCGCCCGTGGTCATCGGCATGATGCTCCGCAGGAACAAGGAGAGGTAACATGGCGAATTTTTACTTTCAAACCAGTCAGCTCACCGTGGGCTACGACGGAAAGCCGCTGATCCGGGATATTACGATCGGCATTGCAAGAGGTGAGATCGTGACCCTCATCGGCCCCAATGGGGCGGGCAAGAGTACCATCCTCAAATCCATCACCCGGCAGCTGAAAGCCATCGGGGGAACGGTGGCGCTGGATGGGCAGAACCTCAGCGGTCTTTCCCACAAGGAACTGGCCACCCGGATGGCCGTGGTGCTTACGCAGCGGATGAAGCCGGAGCTGATGACCTGCCGGGACATTGTCGCCACCGGGCGTTACCCTTATACGGGCCGTCTTGGTCTGCTCACAAAGCAGGATGAGGAAAAGGTCAGCGAGGCCATGGAAACCGTCCACGCGCTGGAGTTATCCCACCGGGATTTTAACGCCGTCAGCGACGGTCAGCGTCAGCGGATTCTGCTGGCCAGAGCCATCTGCCAGGAGCCGGAAATCATCATTCTGGACGAGCCCACCTCCTACCTGGACATCCGCCACAAGCTGGAGCTGCTGTCCATTCTCCGCTCCATGGCGAAGGAGAAGGGAATCACGGTCATTATGTCCCTCCACGAGATTGATCTTGCCCAGAAAATATCAGACAAGATCATTTGTGTCAAGGGGGATACCATCGGCAGCTACGGCACACCGGAAGAGGTCTTTGACGAGGAGAAGATCCGACAGCTTTATAACATTACGGAGGGCTTTTTTGACCCTTGCTTTGGCAGTATCGAGCTTCCGAGACCCCGGGGGAATCCGGAGATTCTGGTGCTGTCGGCCTGCGGCAGTGGGATTCCGGTGTATCGCAGACTGCAGATGGGAAATATCCCCTTCTGTGCCGGGATTCTCTATACCAATGATCTGGATTACCGGCTGGCCCGACTGCTTGCGTCGGAGGTCATCACGGAAAGACCGTTTCATGAAATCAGCGATGCGGCCTTTGACCGGGCCATGGAAAAAGTACACACCTGCCGCTGTGTTCTCGATGCCGGCTGTGAAATCGGGCCATGCAACCGGCGGATGCAGGAAATCCTGGACGCAGCCAAAAACATGGGCAAGCTGGAAACGGCGTGAAAGCCCCTTGAATCTGTAAGAACTGAATACAAAGATGACTGGTGCCGCTGCTTTGCGGATTCGCGGAGCAGTGGGTAAAAGGGAAATAGGTGCAAAGCCTGTACGATCTCGTCACTGTGAACCGGAGAGCACGCCGCAAAATGCCATTGCGAAAGTGAGAAGGCGCGGTGCTGTGATGACCCGAAAGTCAGGAAACCTGCCAGCCATTGGTACAGGGCATCGCCCAGGTCACGAGGAATTGGCCGTACTGAATACTTACCGCTTTTGGCGGTAGGATTGGGGTATGCGATGGAAGTCCGCTCCGGAGTGGCTTCTTTTCCCATAGCCGCCGTCAGTACGCCTTTTTCGCTTGCCAGAACGCATTCTGCCCGATACCGTATTCTGTTCATAAAAATCTTTTGTGCGAAGGACACAAGGAGGAAAAACAATGAACACGAAAAAAGTATGTACCCTGATTGCCGTTGTGCTGACAATGGCAATGTTGCTGGCTGCCTGCGGCGGTACAGCGAAGCCTGCCGCAACGCCGGCTACTGAGGCCACCGCTTCCGCTGCCACGGAGCCCCCAGCCCCAACGGAAACCGAAGCTGTGGTGGACGATCAGGCCGCCGCGGATGCCGTTGCCGCGCTGATTGACGCGATTTACGTCCAGCAGCGTACCGAGGATACGGATGCCCAGTGTGCTGCCGCCAAGGCAGCCTGGGATGCCCTGACCGATGCTCAGAAGGCGCTGGTGGAGGGTGAGGAAGCCTCCCCGGATTACTTTGGTCTGGATACCGGCGATGCCGGCCGGGACGACCCCCGCAACAGCGATGAAATCGGCGACAAGGAGATTCTGGTGGTAAGCTTCGGTACCTCCTACAACGATAGCCGTGTGGAGGACGTCAAGGGCATTGAGGACGCCATTGCTGCCGCATTCCCTGACTGGTCCGTGCGCCGTGCCTTTACCGCGCAGATCATCATCAACCATGTGCAGGCTCGTGATGGCGAGTTCATCGACAATATGGAGCAGGCGATGGACCGGGCTGTTGCCAACGGTGTGAAGGTGCTGGTTGTGCAGCCCACCCATCTGATGCACGGTGCGGAATATGACGAGATGATGGATGTTCTGGCTGCCTATAAAGATCAGTTTGAGCGCATCAGCGTGGCAGAGCCCCTACTGGGTGAGGTTGGCTCTGATGCCGCCGTCATCAATGCCGACAAGGAAGCTGTCGCTCAGGCCGTTGTCGCGGCTGCCGCGGCGGATGCCGGCTTTGCGGATGCGGCGGAGGCTGCCGCTCAGGGAACCGCTTTTGTGCTGATGGGTCACGGCACCGCCCATGTGGCTAAGGTGTCCTACAGCCAGATGCAGACCCAGATGCAGACGCTGGGCTATGACAATGTCTTCATTGGCACCGTGGAGGGTGAGCCGGAAGAAACCTCCTGCGAGGCAGTGATCGAGGCCGTAAAGGCAGCGGGTTATACCAAAGTGGTGCTGCGTCCTCTGATGGTGGTAGCCGGCGACCACGCCAACAATGACATGGCCGGTGCGGAGGAAGATTCCTGGAAGAGCATGTTTGAAGCAACCGGATACTTTGACAGTGTGACCGTCCAGATTGCCGGACTCGGCAGCATTGAAGCAGTGCAGAATCTGTATGTCGCCCATACCAAGGCTGTGATTGACACGCTGAATTGATGTTTTTTTTGCCCGGAGGTTTTACCTCCGGGCATTGGGATTTCCCTTTGACAGCCTTTCCAACAAGGAAAGGCTGTCAAAAGGAAAAACCAAGGAAGGATGTATTTACTATGAAAAAAGCAATCAAACTTGTTTCTGCATTGCTGGCAGTCCTGCTGCTGGCAGGCTGCGCAGCAAAGAATGAGACAATTCCAACAACGGCGGCCACAAAACCAGCGGTGGAAACCACCACGGAAACGACACAAGCCCCTACGGAAACCACGGAACCCACAGAGCAGGCAACGGAACCTGCCGCATCGGTGAGGGTTCTGCCGGACGGAGAATACATTGTGGATTTTGATACGGACAGCGGGATGTTCCGGGCCAACGAAGCCTGCAACGGCAAAGGCAAGCTGACGGTGGAAAACGGCGTGCAGACCCTGCATGTGAGCCTGCAATCCAAGAAGATTGTCAATCTCTTCCCGGGCACTGCCGCTGAGGCTCAGGAGCCCGGCGCGGTTTGGCTGGAGCCTACGGTGGACACGGTGACCTACAGTGACGGCCTCAGCGAAGAGGTATTTGGCTTTGACATCCCGGTGGCCTCGGTTGGAGGGGAATTCGACCTTGCCATCATCGGTACCAAGGGAGTTTGGTATGACCACAAGGTCAGTGTTTTGAACCCCATTCCCCAGGCAGGAAGCTATCTGTGTGCGGTGGAGCTGAGCGGCGGCTCCGGGCGAGCCAGTGTCAGTTCTCCCGCGGTGCTGGTTTCCAACGGGGAAACGCTGATGGCCACAATCCAGTGGAGCAGCCCACATTATACCTACATGATCGTGGATGGTGTACAATATGACCCCATTCAGGAGGAGGGCAACTCCACCTTCCAGATTCCTGTGAACCTGGATCAGGATATTTCCGTCAGTGCGTGTACGGAAGCTATGAGTACGCCTCATCTTGTGGAATATACCCTTCACTTTGACAGCGCCACGCTGGCCCCCAGTGGGGAGAAATAAGGAAATGGATCCGGGATTGCCAGGATTCTGTTTGCCGGAACCAACAGCGGCTGCAGCAAAACCACCGTCACCTGAGCGGTGCTCCAGGCGCTGGTGAACCGGGGACTGCGGGTGGGTGCATTCAAATGCGGACCGGATTACATCGACCCCATGTTTCACAGCCGGATCATCGGCGCGGAGCTTGTCCCCTTCAGCCCGCTGGCAGATTCTCGGCTTCCTGAGAATATTCAGGGCCTGTACTTAGGCGGCGGATATCCGGAATTGTACGCGGGGCAACTCAGCGGGAATGCTTCCATGTGACTCAGCATCAAAAGCGTCCTGACGAAGGGACTTCCCTGTATTGCGGAGTGCGGCGGCTTTATGTACCTGACCGAAGCCATCGCAGACCTTCCCATGGTGGGATACCTGCCGGGAAAGAGCTTTGACAACGGAAAGCTGACCCGCTTCGGATATGTGCGTCTGCGGGCGGAAAAGAATGGGCTGCTCTGCAAGGCCGGAGCGGATGCGCTTCAGACAGCTTTTATAACCCTCCACCAGTACCCCTACACGATGCAAAGTGTGGGGGTTCAGTTTTTTCCTCCAGTCTTTCTCTTGAGCAAAAAGGAACAATTCTTCGTCTTTTGCCTTTCTTGTCTTGGGTTTCTTCGTTCCCTTTTGAAGCTGCTGTGGTCAAATTCATATCTTCCACATAATGATTGTAATGATAATTCCGTAGGACAGCGGCATTCAGAATGGGATCAGCGATGGTTCGCACCAGATCGCCGTCGTGATTCGCACCACCCAGCCGCTCTGCCGCCAGCATCCAGATCATATTTGTAGATTCCATTCTCCTGCGTGGCGTAGCTCATAACCGCCCGGGCGGAGAGTTCATAAATTCGGTATCGCTGGATAACCATTCCGGCACCTCCTTTCACTTGTATTATAGAATATTTGTTTCTGAAATCCAGCTTGAGCAGACACAAACACAGGCTGTTGACCCGATTGATACGGCTTTGGAAACAGTTCACAGTCAGCTTACCGGCTTGCAGCAGCAACAGGAGAAAATATGTGAGTATTTGGGAAAAGGGATCTATTCGGTTGAGATGTTCAGCAAGCGCAATACAGCTCTGTCAAAGGAGATTGAACAGCTTCGGGAATCCGAAACGGATCTTCTTCGACAGAAAAGTGAAGGCAATCAGCGAAATCGGGCAGCAGCTGAGCTGATCCCAACCACTCAGCACATTCTGGATAGCTATGATGCGCTTACTGTGGAGGAGAAGAATAGCCTGTGGAAGCTGGTTATGAGAAGGGAAACGATTTATCGGGAGCCCGAGGGGGAAGTGCATATTCACATTTACCCAAACCTTCCAAGGTAACGAACCGCCATAGGCGGGCAATACCACAAATATAAGAAAAATCCACGCCGATCTATCGACTTTTTACCCCCTTTCATGGTATAATGAGAAAACATTACCAGGAAAGGGGGCTTTTGTATGCCCAAGGAAGAAACCATCTGCAAACGCCCCCTTGTCTGCGGGCTGGTGGCCCATGTGGACGCGGGCAAGACCACGCTTTCGGAGGCAATGCTCTATGTGTCCGGCACCCGCCGGGTGCTGGGGCGTGTGGACCACAGGGACGCGTTTCTGGACAGCAGTGACCTGGAACGGCAGCGGGGCATTACCATTTTCTCCAAGCAGGCCCGGCTGGAAACGGCGCACCGGGCACTGACACTGGTGGACACCCCGGGCCATGTGGATTTCGCCGCGGAGACGGAGCGGGTGCTGCCCATTCTGGACTGCGCCGTGCTGGTCATCAGCGGTACCGACGGGGTCCAGGCCCACACCCTGACCCTGTGGCAGTTGCTGGAACGCTATAGCGTGCCCACCTTCCTGTTTGTCAACAAAATGGACCTAAGCGGTGCGGACCGGCTGAAGCTCCTGGAGGACCTGCGGCGCAGACTCAGCCCCGGCTGCCTGGATTTTGAAACGGACTGGGATGCTTTGTGCGAAGAGGCATCCCTCTGCGATGAGGCCCTGCTGGAAACCTATCTGGCACAGGGCCGGGTGACCACCGGTAATCTGCGGGAACTGGTGGCCCGGAGAAAGCTGTTTCCCGTCTGCTTCGGGTCGGCACTGAAGCTGGAGGGGGTGGACAGGCTGCTGACGCTGCTGGACACCTATGGTCCGGAAAAAGCGTATCCCGAAGCCTTCGGTGCCAGGGTCTACAAAATCTCCCGGGATCCCCTGGGAAACAGGCTCACCTGGCTGAAGGTTACCGGCGGGAGCCTGAATGTCCGGGATGTTCTGTGTTATGACAACCAAAGAGGAGAAAAACTGGAAGAAAAGCTGGTGCAGCTGCGGCTGTATTCCGGCGATAAATTCAGCGCCCCGGACCGGGTTACAGCCGGGACCCTGGCGGCGGTGACAGGCCTGAGCCAGACCTATATTGGCCAGTCCCTGGGGGCGGAGCCGGCAGGGCTGCCCGGGATCATGGAAAGCGTTATGACCTACCGGGTGGGGCTGCCTGCCCGGACGGATCCCACTCAGGCCCTTGTGAAGCTGCGCCAGCTGGAAGAGGAGGACCTCCAGCTGAAGCTCCTGTGGGAAAACGGCCAGATCCATGTGCAGATCATGGGTCAGGTCCAGCTGGAGGTATTCCGGGTTCTGGCAAAAGAGCGGTTCGGTCTGGAGGTGACGCTGGATGACCGCAGAATCTCCTATAAGGAGACCATTGAGGCTCCGGTGGAGGGAATCGGCCATTTTGAGCCCCTGCGGCACTATGCGGAGGTACACCTGCTGCTGGAACCGCTGAGCCAGGGCAGCGGACTGGTGTTTGATACCCGGTGCCCCCTGGATGTGCTGGATGGGAACTATCAGAAATTGATTCTGACCCACCTGGCGGAAAAGACCCACCGGGGTGTGCTCACCGGGGCCCCCATTACGGATATGAAAATCACCCTGCTCATCGGCAAGGCCCACCTGAAGCACACGGAAGGGGGCGACTTCCGGCAGGCCACCTACCGGGCGGTGCGGCAGGGGCTGATGCAGGCGAAAAGCGTGCTGCTGGAGCCCTGGTATGATTTCCGCCTGTCCGTGCCCCAGGCCTGTATCGGCCGGGCAATCACGGATTTGCGGGCCATGGGCGGCGAGCTGGAGGCCCCCGAAAGCGTGGGAGACACCGCGTCCCTGGAGGGGCGGATTCCCGCGGCGGAGGTCAGGGATTACGCCCAGGTATTGGCAGCCTATACCCAGGGGATGGGCAGGTTGTCCCTGACCCTTCACGGCTATGCGCCCTGCCACAATGGGGAAACGGTGATTGCGGAAACGGGCTACGACCCGGAAAGCGACACGGAAAACACGCCGGATTCGGTGTTCTGCGCCCATGGCGCGGGCCACAATGTGAAGTGGAACCAGGTAAAGGAGTATATGCACCTGGAGAGCGGGATCAAGGAAGAGAAACCGCCCCAGCTTGTGGAGCGGCCCTCCATTGACGACCGGGAGCTGGAAAAGATCATGGAGCGGGAGTTCGGCCCCATTCGGCGGCCCCGGTATTCCGCCCCCCGGAAACCGGCCACGGCGGAGGTGACCATCCGGCAGCCCAGGGAGAAGTACCTGATTGTGGACGGGTATAACATCATATTTGCCTGGGAGACCCTGGCGGAAACGGCGAAAACGGACCTGGACGCTGCCCGCAGAAGGCTCTGCGATATGCTGTCCAGCTATGCGGGTTTTACCAAAACCCATCTGGTGGTGGTATTTGACAGCTATCGGACCCCCGGCGGGGAAAAGCTGCGGACCCAGGGCATTCAGATTGTATTCACCCAGGAGGGGGAGACGGCAGACCGGTACATTCAGGAGCTGGCGGCAAGAATCGGCGGCAGCTACAGCGTTCGGGTTGCCACTTCCGATTCCCTGGTTCAGCTCAGCGCGCTGGGTTCCGGTGTGCTGCGCCTGTCCGCCCGGGAGCTTCTGGAGGAGGTTCAGCGGACAGCGGAAGAGATGCGGAACTATTACAGTACATAAGGAGGAGACCCCATGAACAACCAGAAGGAACGGGAAAAGAGAATGGATGAGCGGGTCCAGCAGACGGAGGAACGGATCCGGAAATCCGAAGAGCGGGAAGAAAAGCTGCAGCACATCTTCCGTCATGTGCTGCATGTGCTGGAAAAGATCATTGCCATCATCACCCTGGTTGTGATGCTGGCAGCACTGGCAGAGCTTCTGGTGGAGCTGGTGCTGCACCCCGGCACGCTGCGTAATGTCAGCGGCTTTCTGCATGAGGTGCTGACCATTGTGGTGGGCCTGGAATTTGTGCGTATGCTCATCGATACCACTCCGGCCAGCATTCTGGAGGTGCTGACGGTGGCCATCACCCGGCACGTGATTCTGAGCCATGATGACCCTGTGAGCAATATTTTGAGCGTTGCCTGCATCGCGGGCCTGTTTGCCATCCGCCGTTACCTCTTCCGCAGAGGCGAGCTGAAGGAAGAAATGGTGGAAAAAGAGTAAGAAGTTTACGCAACTGTCAACTAGGATAAAAGTCCCTTCCCGGGAATGACCGGCATTCCGGGGAAGGGTTTTCTTATTTGGTGGGCAGCTCCGCGGTGAAGGTAATCCGCCCGGCTTCCCAGCCGGCCCAGATTTTCCCGCCGTGGGCTTTTACGATGCTTTCGGCAATGGACAGGCCCAGGCCGAAGCTTCCGTCCCGGCTCCGGGCGGCATCCCGGCGGTAGAAGCGCTTGAAAATACTTTTCAGCTCCTCCGGGCTCAGCGCTTCGCATTCATTGGAAACGCAGAGCCTGCAGTGGTGCCGTCCCCAGGGGAAGAGGGTCACCGTGACCGTGCCTGTTGAAGCGTATTTCCGGGCATTGTCCAGCAGAATGTCCAGCACCTGTTCCAGGTGCTGCCGGCTGCCGGTGAGGGTGATTCCCGGCTGTATATCCGATTCCAGGGTCAACCCCCGCTCATAAAATACCGCTTCAAAGGGCAGCATGCCGTCTTCCACCAAGGCGCTGAAGTCCAGTGCTTCGGGGACCATTTTGGATTTTCCGTTGTCGTTCCGGGCAAGCTCCAGCAGATCCTCCACCAGCGCCCGCATCTGATGGGACATGGTCAGAATGCTGTCTTCACAGGTTTTTCGGGTCTGGGGCTCGGTATCCGGCTGCTGCAAAAGCTCGGCGTTGGTCAGAATTACCGTCAGGGGCGTTTTCAGCTCGTGGGAGGCATCGCTGACAAACTGCCGCTGCTGGGCCCAGGCTTTTTCCACAGGCCGGGCGGTCCAGCGGGCCAGCAGCAGGGCAATGCCGAAAAAGACGGCCAGACATCCGGCGCCAATCAGCAGGCAGTTTTTGGCAAGGCTGTGCAGGGTAGCGGTTTCACTGGTGGTGTCGGCAAAGACCAGGGCCAGGGCCCCGGGGGTTTTCACCTTCAGGTAACGCAGGCCGTAATCCGGCATGGAGCCCAGGTCGTCAGCGGAATGTATGGCCGCGTCAATCAGGTTTTCCAGGAAAACCGTATCCGTCAGGTCGTAATTGCCGCCGGAAACGGCGGTAATCTCTCCCCGGGCGGTGACTTTGATGACAAAGTAGGGAAGCCTTACGGATTCGGACCAGATGCCCGGCAGCCCCTGCTGAAAGGGATTCTTTGCCACGGATTCCATCATGGAAACGCACTGTTTTTCCAGATTCACCCGGGTAAAATGGTATAAAAAGCCAAAAATTGCGCACAGTGTCAGGGTGACCAGTGCCATCAGCACACAGACAAAGCGGCGCTTCAGCTGCTTCAGCACGGCTCCTTGACCTCCAGCTGGTAGCCCAGGCGGCGGGCGGAGGTGATGGCCACATTGGAGCCGATGCTGGCCAGCTTTTTCCGCAGAAAGCCGATGTAGACCTCCACATTGTTTTCCACGGCATCGGAATCATAGCCCCAGACCTTGGCCAAAATCACTTCCTTGGGGACAATGCTCCCCCTGGACTGGAACAGAAACCGCATCACATCAAATTCCTTCGCGGAAAGGCGCACACTGCGCTGGCCGCACATCAGGGTGCAGGTGGCCAGATCCAGGGCCGTATTGCCCAGCACCAGTTCATCCACCTGACTGCCCTGCCGCCGCAGCAGAGCGCCCACACAGGCCAGCAGCTCCCGGCTGTCAAAGGGCTTGCACAGGTAGTAGTCGGCGCCTGCGTTCAGCCCCTCAATCCGGTCCTCCAGACTGGATCGGGCGGTAAGCATCAGGATGGGGGTGCCGCAGCGCTTGGCGCGGACGGACCGGGCCACCTGGTAGCCGTTCATTTTGGGCATCATCACATCCAGAATCAGCAGATCGTAGACACCGGTTTCCGCGTATTCTGCACCGGTCTGCCCGTCATAGACGCATTCCACCGTAAAGCCCCGTTTTTCCAGCAGCACCTTCAGGGAGTCTGCCAGCAGCTTTTCGTCTTCGATAATCAGGATCTTCATGGGAAAGCCTCCTTCGGCTTGGTTTGATTACTGCATACTGTCTGCGGAATAAGCCGCGCTGGAGCTTATCCAGGCACCGTCAGGCAGGAATCCATTCATTACGCATTATCATAATACAATCTGATTCTGAAATAAAGCTGAAAAATTTTCAAATTTTCATTGTTCACAAAACGTTCGCAGATCCTTTAAGTTTCTTTTCAGGATTACCTGCTAGGATAAAGCCATAAAAAAGCTGCCGGAAGGCAGAAGGAGTGTTAGAAATGAGCGAATACTTTGATGATTCCCTGTATGAGACTTCGGAACATAGACAGACCGCCCCGGAGCAGATGCCCCAGATGACGGGCCGGGAAAAGCATAAAAAATCCGGCGCGGGAAAAGCCGTTGCCCTGGTTCTGGTGTGCGCCCTGGTAAGCGGCTGCATGGGCGTGGGCGGCGCCTTTTTGGGCGGCCGGCTGGTGCGCCAGGGACAGCCCGAGACGGTGCTCTCCGATGGGGTATCCACGGTGATGAAGGGCGTCCGGGAGACTTCCGTTCTTCAGATCCAGCAGATCGATTCCAGCAAAACCCTCTCTGCCGCGGAAGTCTACGCCGCCAATGTGAATTCCACCGTGGGCATTGTCACCTCCGCCGTGACCACCAATTTCTGGGGACAGCGGACCACCTCCGCGGCGGCCGGATCCGGCTTCCTCTTTACGGGCGACGGCTATATCCTGACCAACTACCATGTGGTGCAGGATGCCAATTCCGTTACCGTTTCCACCTACGACGGAACCAAGTATGACGCCAGGATCATCGGCTTTGATGAGAGCAACGATGTGGCGGTGCTGAAGATCGACGCGGAGGGCCTGACCCCTGTGGTCATTGGGGATTCCGACAACCTGAACGTGGGCGACAGTGTGGTTGCCATCGGCAATCCTCTGGGTGAGCTGACCTTCTCCCTGACCTCCGGCACCGTCAGCGCCCTGGACCGGGAGGTTACCATGTCCAGCGGCATCAGTATGGAGCTGATTCAGACGGATTGTGCCATCAATTCCGGCAACTCCGGCGGCGCTTTGTTCAATATGCATGGGGAAGTGGTGGGCATTACCAACGCCAAGTACTCCGGTTCCAGCGGCAGCGGCGCTTCTATTGACAACATTGCCTTTGCCATTCCCATCAATGATGTGTACGGCATTGTCACCAGCATCATTGAAAAGGGGTATATTGAAAAGCCCTATATCGGCGTCAGCGTGCTGGATGTCAGCGATGAGACCCAGAAGTACGGCCTGCCCAAGGGCGCTTCTGTCCAGACGGTTACCGATGACGGCCCTGCCAAGGCGGCGGGCCTGCAGGTGAACGACATCATCACCAAGGTGGACGACACCGAAATCGACGGCAGCAGTGACCTGGTCAAGGCCATCGGTCAGTGTGCGCCCGGACAGGAGATCACTTTGACGGTGTACCGCCAGGGACAGACCCTGGAGCTGAAGGTGACGGTTGCCCGGAAGGTCCAGGACTCCAAGCCTGAACAGCAGACCGCTCAGCAGCAGACCCAGAGCAGCGGCGGCAACTACGGGCAGATGCCCAATTTCCCCGGCTTCTTCGGCTTCGGATTCTGAAGATAATAGCAGCGCCCCGGACGAAAAAGTCCGGGGCGCTTTTTTACTGCGCTGCAATGCGTTCCAGAGAGAGCCGCAGGTTGCCCTCCAGCAGTACGGCCATCCGGGAGATGGCCTGCTCCACATCGGCCTTCATGTCATTTTCCAGCCATTCCAGCAGGATGCCCACAATGGCATGCTTGTAGAAAAGGGTCAGGTAGCCGATGTCCTCATCGGAAACCCGGAGGCCCTGGGTCAGGTAGCGGATGAGCTTTTCCATACTCTCTCCGGTGACCTGATTCAGGCAGCGTTCCAGCTGATCCCGGTTGGCGGAGTGATAGATGTGGGAAACGGCCCGGCGGTTTTCCAGAGCGAAACGGGTGCAGGCCATAAGACCTTCCCGCCAGGTGGTCAGGTTTTCGCTGAGCACCGTTTCCGTTACGGAGGAAAGGGTGGCCCGCAGCAGGTCGTAAATATCCTGGTAGTGGTAATAGAAGGTGTTCCGGCTGATGCCGCAGTCGGAAACGATGTCCTTCACGGTGATCTTATCCAGTGGATACAGATTAAGGAGCTTTACAAACGAGTTCATAATGGCCTGCCGGGTTTTTGGTCTGGACAAAAGAAGCCCCCCTTCCTTCAAAGTACACAAAATATTTTCAGGTATTATAGCACATCTGCACAAAAGAAGCAAGGAGATTCTGGGGGCCGTAACGGGAAAGGAGCCCTTTATCCGATCGCCCAAAGGATAAGAAAACTGTCATTCCACGCAGGAATGACAGTTTCGTTATTACGCAGTGCTTCTTAAAAAGCCTCTGCGGCTCAGCTCAGCTGGTTTTCGTAGGTGTAGACCTCGCTGGCGTCCACCATTTCAAAGTAAGCCTTCAGGATGGGCTCGGTCACCTTGGGCATATTGGAGCCGTGGGCAACCTTTTCACCGAAGACGGCGATGGCAATTTCCGGATCCTCCATGGGGGCAAAGCAGACGAAGGCACCGTGGTCGGAACCGCCGGAGGAGTGCTCGGCGGTGCCGGTTTTGCCGCAGACGGTGATCTTGCTGGGCCACTGGGGGCCGTCTTCATCCTTGGGACCGCCAAAGCAGGTGGTGGCGGTACCGCCCAGGACGGTGACCACTTCCCGCATACCCTGCACATAGGTCTGGTAGGTGGTATCGGAGATGTTCATTTTGCTGACGATCTCCGGGGTGTTGGAGTACACCAGGGTCCGGTAGTCGGAGGCGGTGACCCGGTTCAGGAAGGTGGCTTTATACCGGACACCCTTGTTTGCCAGGGTGCTGGCGTAGACAGCCAGCTGCAAAGGGGTAAACCGGTTCTCGGACTGGCCGATGGCGGTGAGGATTCGGTCACCCGCGTTCCACGCGGCGTCAACACCGGTATAGGAGGCGGCCTTACTGTCCTTATTGGAGCGCCAGCCCACCTTCTCGGTGAGCTCAATGCCGGTGGGCTCGCCCAGCCCCAGGCCCTTGGCGGTTTCGTCCAGCATATCGATGGTCAGCCGGTAGCCCAGCTCATAGAAGAACAGGTTGCAGCTTACCCGCAGGGCGGCAGGGGCGGTCAGGTCGCCGTGGGTGGCCATGCCCTTGGTGCTGGTGTAGTACAGGCAGGCGGGATGGAAGCCCGCGAAGCCGTCCTGATCGTGGTTGAAGTAACCCGTATCCCGGATGATCTCGCCGGGCTCATACAGCACTTTTCCGGTCTTGTCCTTATTCTCCATGGCGGCGATGAGGGTACACATCTTGTAGGTGGAGCCGGGGGCATAGGCCGCGCCGAAGGCCCGGTTGAAGAAGGGGTTCAGCTCATTTTTGGTGATCAGCTCCCAGTCCTCGTTCAGGGTGGCCAGGTTGTAGGTGGGGTAGCTGGCGCAGGCCAGGATCTCGCCGGTTTTGCACTTCATAACGATGACGGCGGCACCCTGGGCATCCAGGCCCACATGCTCGCCCACTTCCGTATTGATCTCCGGGTCGGTAATCTCCTTCATCCGCTGGGCCAGTGCGTCCTCGGCGATTTTCTGAAGGGAAATATCGATGGTGGTTTCCACGTTGTTGCCGGCAATGGGCTCCTTGCCTTTGATATAGGCCTGGGAGACGATGGTGCCTTCCTTGGTAACCTTGTCCAGACGCTG
>JAXEMQ010000230.1:0-5835 GCA_034099845.1 Faecousia sp. | reverse complement strand
GTGCACTTGGCTCCCCCCTTGGGGGAGCTGGCACGGCATCTGCCGTGACTGAGAGGGCCCTCTCCGCCCCCTGCGGGGGCACCTCTCCCATAGGGAGAGGCAAGGCGCACTGCGGCGCAATCCTTAATCAGATAAATCCTTCTTACACATACAACAAAGACCTTCCCACGGATTTGTGAGAAGGTCTTTTCTGCACGCGAATCTTTTACCGCTTCAGCTGCTCGGGCATGACACCCCGGTTGGAGATGGTCTTGGGGGTGATTTCTCCGGCGGCGGACAGCGCCATCTTGGTCAGAATGGGGCCTACCAGCTCGTAAATGAGCACGGAGAAAAGGACGATGTTGCGCATAATCGTACCCTCGGCACCGAAGTCCGCCGCAACGGTCGCGGACATACCCAGCGCCACACCGGCCTGGGGCAGCAGGGTGATGCCCAGATACCTGCACACCGTGGGGGGACACTTCATAAACCGGGAGCTGATGTCGGCACCGATGATCTTACCGGCGGAGCGCATAACAATATACACAAGGCCGATGCCCACAACGGCGGCGCTGGCAAAGACCCGCAGGTCCAGCTCCGCGCCGGACAGCACGAAAAACAGCACATACACAGGGGCGGTCCAGCGGTCGGTCCGGTACATGATCTCCTCGGAGAAGTCGCAGAGGTTGCAGAAAATGGTGCCGCACATCATGCATACCAGCAGGGGGGAGAAGCCGATGGACACACCGTAGGCGAAGTCCAGCTCAACCTTGGAAAAGGCGGTGCACAGGAACACAAAGGCCACCGCCAGGCTCAGCCGCTTGGAGCGGGAGTTGAAGAACTTTTCCACCACGCTGAATACCCAGCCCAGCGCGGCGCCCAGGGCCAGAGAGGCCACGATTTCAATGGCGGGGTTCACCAGAACGGAAACGAGATTCACGGTGCCGGAGGTCAGGGCCTTGGCAACGCCGGTGGATACGGCAAAGACAATCAGGCCCACCGCATCGTCCAGGGCCACGATGGGCAGCAGAATGCTGGTCAGGGGGCCCTTGGCCTTATACTGATTGATGACCATCACCGTGGCGGCGGGCGCCGTGGCGGTGGCGATGGCGCCCAGCACAATGCAGGTGGATACGGGCAGGGCGTCGCCCAGGAACAGGTGCAGAACCAGCAGGCCTACATCCACAAAGGAGGTAGCGGCCAGGGCCTGAAAGATGGCAATGACCGTGGCCTGACGGCCAATGTGCTTCAGCTCCTCCATCCGGAATTCATTGCCGATGGAAAAGGCGATGAAGCCCAGAGATACATCGCTGATGAGACTCAGCTTTTCCACAAATTCAAAGGAGGGCAGGCCCAGATGGGGGATCCCCAGGGCACCCAGCCCCAGAGGTCCGATCAGCAGACCGGCCACCAGATAGCTGGTGACATCGGGCAGATTGTAACGGGAAGTCAGACGGGACAGAAAAAGGCCGGCAAACATAGCCAGACCGATGGCAAGCAAGTATTCCATATCGAATGCCTCTTTTCAAATTACTTCTTTTGCAGAGCTATTATACCATTCCGGGTTTGGGATGCAAGAGCCTGTATTTCACAAGATTTCTACCTGTTTCACAAAGCGAATTGTTTATTTTTATGGAAGATGACGAAATGCAATCCGCTTTATCACCGGCGGCCCCGGGGAATCGGACCCTTCCCCTTGAAAATACCGCCCAATCCGGATATAATAACAAAAAAACAAGGAAGGTCGCTTATGGACAATATCAAAGAGGCATTTATATCCTGGTTTTCCGGGGCAGGGAGTCACATTTTAGACAACACCATCAGAGCGGGCCTGACTTTGTTGGTGGGCATTCTGCTGATCAAGGCGGTTCTGCGGCTGCTGAGAAAGGCACTGGAAAAAACCAGACTGGAAAAAGCAGCCTATGGGCTGATTCTGTCTCTGACGAAAATCGGGCTGTACCTGCTATTGGGCCTGAGCCTGGCGGCAGGTCTGGGCATCGATGTCACCGGCGTTGTGGCCCTGGCCAGTGTGCTGACCCTGGCCGTTTCCCTGGCGCTTCAGAATATGCTGGCCAATGTGCTGGGGGGCTTCGCGCTGCTGACCACCCATCCCTTCCATTCCGGCGACTTCGTGGACATCGGCGATCAGTCCGGTACGGTGACGGCCATCGACATGACCTATACCCGGCTGATAACACCGGACAACAAGGTGGTGTGCATCCCCAACAGCACGGTCATGTCGGCTACGGTGGTGAACTATTCCGCCGGCGGCATCCGCCGGGCAGAACTGAAAATCAGCGCCGGCTATGACGCCCCAACCCAGAAGGTCATCGACGCCCTGGTGCTGGCCGCTACGGTGGACAACGCCCTTTTGGAGCCTGCGCCCTTCGCGGCGGTGGAAAGCTATGGGGACAATGCCATTCAATACATCCTGCGGTTCTGGGCAAAAACCCCGGAATACTGGGACGTTTATTTCCAGGTCAACCAGCGGGTCAAGACGGTATTTGACGAGCAGGGCATCCAGATGACCTATCCCCACCTGAACGTGCATCTGGATCCGCCGGAAGAATCTTCCGGGAATGGAACGTAACAAAACCGCATATCCTGTTTTCGGACGGCGGCGGAAGTTCAGCGGACTTTGTGACGACGAAGGCAAGCGTTCAGCCAAAGCAGTCCATAGCGAATTCGCGAAGAAGGGGTGCGCTTTGGCGCACTCCTTTTTTGCCAGACAAAGATTCCTTTTTTGCCAGACAAAGATTGCTTTTGACTTTTTTCCTCCTGTTTTGTATAATAAGCAGAAGAATGTCTATGCGAGGAAAGAGTCATGGTAGCAGCAGATCTAACGGTTTCTGAAAAGGATATGCGCAAGCTTCTGGCAGCGGCAAGCCCCGAGGCGGCGCTTTTGTACTTATATGTGAATGGGGGCAACGACCCGGAAAAAGCAGAGGAGGAGCTGCATCTGGCGGCTTCCCGCCTGTCCTGCGCCGCGGCCACCCTGCGGCAGCTGGGGCTGTGGCCGGAGAAACGGGTGACCCACATTGCCCCTGGGGAGCGGCCGGACTATACGGAAAGGGATGTGCTCTCCACCATGGAACAGGATTCCTCCTTCCGGGGGCTCTATGGGGAGGTTCAGCGGCTGCTGGGCAGAAACCTCAATACGGAGGAGCTGAAGATCCTTCTGGGGTTTGTCCGCTATCTGAACCTGCCGGCGGATGTGATTTCCGTTCTGGTCTGCTACTGCAAGGATCGGGCCCGCCGCCGGGGAAGCAATCGGAACCCCAGTCTGCGCACCATTGAAAAAGAGGCCTATGCCTGGGCGGAAGCCGGAATTGATACCATGGAAGAGGCCTCCGCCTTTATCCAGGCCCAGAATGTCCGGGCCTCCCGGCTGGGTCAGCTGATGAAGGTGCTGCAGATCCGGGGACGGAGCCTGACCGCCGCGGAAGAAAAGTATGCCCAGAGCTGGCTGGACATGGGCTTTGACAGCGAAGCCGTAGCCATGGCCTATGAGCGCACCTGCCTCAATACCGGCGGGCTGAACTGGGCCTATATGAATAAGATTCTCCAGCGCTGGCATCAGGCGGGACTGCATACCGCCGCAGCCATCCGCGCCGGAGACAAGAAGGATTTGGACCGCCCTGCGGAGCGCAGGGCGCTGGATGAGGATGAGGCAGCCGCCATCAAGCGGATGTTCCAGGAGGGATAAACCATGGGATACAGTGCGGAAGTGGTTCGCCGGGCCAGAGCCCGGCTGGCCCAGGAGAAGGAAGACCGGGAGTCCGAAAACCGGCAGCATCTGGCCCTTGCCTATGAAAAGGTGCCCCGTATCCGGGAAATCGACCACGAGCTTCGGGTGACCATGGCGAAGACGGCCCAGGCGGCCTTTCTTTCCGGCAGTGACGGCCGGGATGCGCTGCTTGCCCTGCGGGAGCAGAACAAGGGGCTTCAGCAGGAGCGGGAAAGGCTGGCCAGGGAACATTTTGAAGAGGGGTTTCTGGACGATGCGCCCATCTGCGCCGTCTGCGGCGGCAGCGGCTATGTGGGTACTGCCATGTGCCAATGTCTGATGGAGCTGTGCCGTCAGGAGCAGAAGCGGGAGGTCAGCATCCTTTCCGGCAGCCGGGACAGCTTCTCCCATTTTGAGCTCAGCTATTACCCGGACCGGCCGGACCCCAAATACGGCGTCAGCCCCCGGACGGTGATGGAAAAGAATCTGCGGGACTGCCGGAACTATGCCGCTTCCTTTTCTGCCAAAAGCGAAAATCTGCTGTTTTCCGGCAACACCGGGCTGGGGAAAACCTTCCTCTCCGGCTGCATTGCCCGGACCGTGGCGGACCGGGGCTTCAGTGTTGCCTACGAGACGGCCAGCCGATTATTTACCAAAATGGAGCGGGCCCGGTTTGAACGGGACGAACAGTGCCGCCTGGAAACGGAGGGCGCCCTTGCCGCGGACCTCTTGATCCTGGACGACCTGGGTACGGAAATGACCGGCCAGTTTACCAGTGTTGCCCTGTATGGCCTGATCAACGACCGGCTTCTGGCGGGAAAGCCCACCATCATCTCCACCAACCTGACCACGGAGGAAATCGCCCGGCGCTACACCCCCCAGATCGCGTCCCGGCTTCGGGGAAGCTACAAGCGGGTGCCCTTTGTGGGGGAGGACATCCGCATTCTGAAAAACGGAGGCACAGCCCTGTGAAAATCGGTATTTTGTTTGACCTGGACGGAACCCTTCTCAATACCCTGGAGGATCTCTGCGACGGCGTCAATTACGTGATGGACAGCCTGGGCTATCCCCGGCGGACCCTGGAAGAAACCCGGCAGTTTGTGGGAAACGGGGCGGCAAGGCTCCTTGCCCTGGCAGTGCCCCAGGGGGTTGATTCCGGAGAAGCCCTGAGGCGTTTCCAGGTCTATTATCCGGCCCACTGCCGGATCAAGACGGCGCCCTATCCCGGAATCCCGGAGGCGCTTCGCACCCTGGCGGCCCGGTATCCGGTGGCGATTGTCTCCAACAAACCGGACACGGCGGTAAAGCCCCTGTGCGCCGATTATTTCCCCGGGATTTTCTCCCTGGGGGAGAAGCCCGGCTGCCCCAGAAAGCCTGCCCCGGAAATGGTAAACGCTGCCATGGCAGCCATCGGCGCGGAAACCTGCATTTATGTGGGGGACAGTGAGGTGGACGTTCTGACCGCCCAAAATGCCGGGGTCCCTTGCCTCAGTGTGACCTGGGGGTTCCGGAAGCAGGAGGAGATCACCGGCGGCACCCATTTCTGCCACAGCACGGACCAGTTGGTGCCCATGCTGGAAAACATGATGGAGGCGCTCCAAAATGGCCAATGAATTCTACGCCCTGCTGGGCCGGATGCGGAATATTACCCGGTGGGGGCTGATGCGCAATACCTTTTCCGAAAATATCCAGGAGCACAGCCATCAGGTGGCGGTGCTGGCCCATGCGCTGGCCCTGATCCGCCGGGAGATTCTCCATTTGCCCGGGCCGGATCCGGAGAAATGCGCCGTGGCGGCCCTGTATCACGATGCTTCGGAGATTCTGACCGGGGATATGCCTACCCCCATCAAGTACTACAATCCGGAGCTGCGCAATGCCTATAAGGCGGTGGAGAAGGTGGCCGGGAATAAGCTGCTGGATATGCTGCCCCAGGAGCTGCGCTCCAGCTACGAAGCCTATGTGCTGGAAAGCGACCGGGAACTGGAGCCCATTGTGAAGGCTGCGGACAAGCTGGCTGCCCACATCAAGTGCATTGAGGAGCTGAAGGCGGGAAACAGCGAGTTTTCCACGGCGGCCACCCAGACGCTGGAGGCCCTGCGGGGGGCCTGCCGGGAGGAGCTCACCTGGTT
>JAXEMQ010000221.1:0-2773 GCA_034099845.1 Faecousia sp. | reverse complement strand
CCAAGGCAAACGGGTGTGGCGTGCAGCAAAAACGACAGACATTCTGATACGGAAAGGAAAAACAGGATGGATCAGAAACGCAATTATAGACGGTTCCTTTTGCTATGGGCGGGAGAACTGGTGTCCTCCGTCGGAAGCGGGCTGACCAGCTTCGGCCTGCGGGAATGAGCCGGGGGAGAGGTTCCCTTGCGGTGGTGAGAAAATGGAAGATTTCTCTTGACTCTACCACAGTGGCAGGTGCTACAATGATGCTGAGCTCAAAAACCAACAGATCTGGAGGAACCCTATGCTGAAAATCGGAGATTTTTCAAAACTGTCCAGAGTCAGCATCCGTATGCTGCGCCACTACGATGAGATTGGTCTGCTTAAGCCCGTTTGGATTGATCCGGAATCCGGCTACCGCTATTACTCCGCGGAGCAGCTTCCCGTTGCGGGGCGAATCAACGCCCTGAAGGATATGGGGTTCGGCCTTGCCGCCATTGGAGAAATCCTGCCCTGCTATGAGGATCGGGATGCTTTGGAGCGGCATCTGCGCTGCAAGCAGGCAGAGCTTCAGGCCTTGTCAGATCAGACGGCGTACCGGCTGCGGCTTCTGGAAACAGCCCAATTGCGGCTGAGAAAGGAAGACAAAATCATGAACTATGATGTAACCATCAAAACATTTCCTGCCCGCTATTCCGCCACCGTCCGCATGGTAATTCCCTCCTACGAAGAGGAAGGAAAGCTGTGGGACCTTCTGATGAAGGAAACCGCGCCGCTGCACATGACAGATGGGGATCCCTGCTATTGCTGTGCCGTATTCCATGACAAGGAGTACCGGGAGGCAGAGGTGGATGTAGAAGTCCAAAAGGATGTGAAGGGCTGCTACAAGGACACCGAACACGTTCGCTTCCGGAACCTGCCGGAAATCACCGTGGCTTGCGCCACCTGCAAGGGCTCTTATGAGCAAATGGACGGCATCAATGCCGCGGTTGCGGCGTGGGTGGCGGACAATGGCTTCACCTTTGACGGTCCCATGTTCAATATTTACCATGTCAGCCCCCACGAGACCTCGAACCCCGATGAATACGTCACCGAGGTGTGTTATCCCGTTCGTAAAGCCTAACATCTTCGGACACTGAGGGTGAGTGCGTCCAAATCATGCACCTGGGGGCATTCGACGACGAGCCTGCCACGGTGGCACTCATGGACGAATACATAGCGGCAAATGGCTACGAAAACGACTTTTCGGATACCCGCCTGCACCATGAGATTTATCTCACCGATGCCAGAAAGGTTGCAAAGGATAAGTGGAAAACGGTGATTCGACATCCGGTGAAGAAAGCAGAGTGATCGTAAATAACTGCACTGATGGAAACAAAGAAAAGGCATGAAAGGGGGTGCGGGAATGGACAGCGACATTTTATTCTTCTTCGGGGAGCACATGGAAGCACTGCCGATCTATGAGCGGTTGGAGGAAGCAATCATGACCCGGATTCCCGATGTGAAAAGAAAGGTCGCCAAGACCCAGATCACTTTTGCCAACAAACGGGGCTTTTTGTTCGTGTCCTTCAACCCCTGCCGCAAGGCAAAGGAGCGGCCGCCTGTTTGGATAACGGTTACATTTGGGCTGGGCTACCGCAAGGAATCTCCCAGAATTGACATTGCCACAGAACCCTACCCAGGCAGATGGACGCATCATGTGATGGTGGGAAGTGTGGACGAAATCGACGAAGAACTGCTGGGCTGGATTCAGGAAGCGGCGGAATTTTCTGCCTCCAAGAGGTGATCCTATGCTGTACAACGCGAAAAACGGTACTTTGAAGATCGGCGGTTCGGAAATGGACTATATCCGCTTTGGTACCGGCGGGAAAATCCTGGTGATGCTGCCCGGTTTGGGGGATGGTCTGCGCAGCGTGAAAGGCACGGCGTTGCCCATGGCGTTTACTTACCGGGTATTTGCCAAAGACTTCACGGTCTACGGGTTCAGCCGGAAGAATGCGCTGCCCGAAGGCTATACCACAAAGGAGATGGCGGCGGATCAGGCGGCAGCTATGGAGCAGCTTGTCATCCAAAAGGCGGACGTTCTGGGTGTTTCCATGGGCGGAATGATTGCCCAGTATCTTGCCATTGACTACCCGGAAAAAGTGGGCAAGCTGATTTTGGCGGTTACATCCGCCACACCAAATCCGGTTCAGACAGAATCCATCGGGGAGTGGGTATCCTGCGCCAAGCGGGGCGACCATACCGCTTTCATGGACAGCAATGTGCGGCGAATCTATTCGGAGGCGTATTACCGCAAAAATAGGTGGCTGATTCCCATCATGGGCAAGCTGACAAAGCCAAAGTCCTATGACCGCTTTTTCATTCAGGCGAATGCCTGTCTGAAGCACGATGCCTTCGAGAGCCTGCATCAGATTCAGGCACCTACTTTGGTTATCGGCGGCGAGAACGACAACGTGCTGGGCGGCGACGCATCCCGTGAGATTGTGACCCAAATCCCCGGCGCGCAGCTTCGGATGTACCAACAGTGGGGCCACGGTCTGTACGAGGAAGCAAAGGACTTTAACCAGACTATTCTGAACTTTTTGGACGCTTTCTGATAAGGAGACAGAGTGGAATCGTCACACCTGCGGTGATTCTCACCCTTTGCCTTGCGCCCTGCCTTGCCTTCGGTTTCTATTCCGTTGGGTGTAAGAATTGCCCTGCACAGATTTTTTTGGCAGGGTTCAAAAATATCCGCACGGGAAAGTTCAGCGAGGTCATGCTGATCCGAAATGGCAGTGATTTTGAG
>JAXEMQ010000219.1:0-2587 GCA_034099845.1 Faecousia sp. | reverse complement strand
CGCCATGTTCTGCAACGTGAAAAAGGACTGCGTCATTGAAAACATCACCCTGCCCAGCCTGTACGAAGCCCCCATTATGCTGGAAAAGCAGAATTTCTCCGGCATCGTCTGCCGGGAGCTGCAAATCGACGCCCCGGACATCGATCTGTCGGACTGGAACGCCATGCTCCACCGGATCGACAGCCGGAACCGCACCGTCACCATCGGCCTGGTGGGCAAATATGTGCAGCTCCACGATGCCTACCTGAGCGTTGCCGAGGCCCTGCGCCACGCGGGCTACGAGCTGGGCGCCAATGTGGACATCCGCTGGATCGATTCCGAGACCATTACCCGGGAGAATGTGGCCCAGGTTCTGAAGGGCTGCTCCGGCATCATCGTGCCCGGCGGCTTCGGCAGCCGGGGCATCGACGGCATGATCGCCGCCGCCGACTACTGCCGGGAAAAGAAGGTGCCCTACTTCGGCATCTGTCTGGGAATGCAGATCAGTGTCATCGCCTTTGCCCGGAGCGTGGCCGGAATGGAGGACGCCAACTCCGGTGAATTCGACGACAAGAGCACCCACAAGGTCATTGACTTCCTGCCGGACCAGAGCGACAGCGTGGCCAAGGGCGGCACCCTGCGTCTGGGGGCGTACCCCTGCCGGATCAGACCCGGCACCCGGATGTTCGACGCCTACGGCACCAGCCACATCTACGAGCGCCACCGCCACCGCTATGAATTCAACAACGACTTCCGGCAGACCCTTCAGGATGCGGGACTCATCGTCAGCGGCACCTCCCCCGATGACTACATTGTGGAAACCGTGGAGCTCCCGGACAGCCCCTTCTATGTGGGTGTCCAGTTCCATCCCGAATTCAAGAGCCGCCCTAACAAGCCCCATCCCCTGTTTGTCTCCTTTGTTGGGGCCAGCCTGGGCCTGTCCGAAAACAGCTGAAAGGTTACACCCCTGTTTCTTCCGAAAGGGCCCCGGGGGTTTGCACATTTCCATTGTGCAGGCTGAATATTTTGAGAATTCATAGCTTTGTCATAGGATTCATAATTTGGACATATTTTGTACAATTATGTGATTTTCTTCCTTGAATTCCGGATTATTCCAAGCTTATCCAGGTGTAAATGTTCATACATTCCAAGTGGATATGTGCCAATGTGTTTTGCAACTTCATAGGAACTTAATATTTACCCACTTTAAGTCTTAATATTCTCCGGGTATACTATAGTTACAAAGTAAATCAAACGATTACTTTCTCTTTTTCATTTTTCTCCTCCAACTTTTTAGCAAAAGCCGCGGGTTGCAGCCGCGGCTTTTGTGTTTTTGTAAGATGAATGCCCCGCGTCAAAAAACGTCATTGCGAACCGTACATTCGCAATGACGTTTTCGATTTCCTTTTCACAGAAACCGGGCGATGGTCTGCCTCAGAATCCGCACATCGATGGGCTTTGCCACATGACCGTCCATGCCTGCCTCCAGCGCCGCCGTCCGGTCCTCTTCAAAGGCGTTGGCCGTTACCGCCACAATGGGAATCCGGGCAAGCTCCGGGTTGTCCAGGGCCCGGATCCGCCGGGTGGCCTCATAGCCGTCCATCCGGGGCATCTGAATGTCCATCAGCACCAGGTCATAGTACCCTGGCTCGGCCCAGCGGATCTTCTCCACCGCCACGTCGCCGTCGTCCGCGTCCTCCACCGCAAAGCCGTCGGCTTCCAGAATCTCCCGGGAGATTTCCCGGTTCAGGGCGTTGTCCTCCACCAGAAGGATCCGCTTTCCCTCCGCCTTCAGCTCCCGGTCTCCGGCGCCGCCCTGTTCCTCCAGGCTCTCGGGCCCTGCCACGGGGAACCGGAAACGGCATACAAACTCGGAGCCCTTGCCCTGCTCACTGGTGCAGCTGATGGTGCCGTCCATAAGCTCCACCAGGCGCTGGGTAATGGACAGACCCAGGCCGGTGCCCTCCACACCGCTGGTGGCGGCCCTGCTCTCCCGCTCAAAGGCAACGAACACATTCCGCTGGAAGGCTTCGCTCATGCCGATGCCTGTATCCTTCACGCTGAAGCGGTAGCGGGCCCGGTCCCCTTCCCGGCCCTCCTGCCGGAAGGTCACCCGGATGCTGCCGCCCTCGGGGGTGTACTTGATGGCGTTGCCCACCAGATTCAGGATAATCTGGTTGGTCCGTAGCAGGTCAAATACCGCGATCTCGTCCTCGACCTCCACCAGGAACCGCAAATCCAGATTCTTCTTTCTGGCATCCGCCTGGAAAATACAGCTCAGATTCAGGATGCTGTCCCGAATCCTGTGGGGCTTGGGATTGAGCTCCACCCGGCCGCTTTCAATTCGGGCCATATCCAGCACATTGTTGATGAGCTTCAGCAGGTGCTCGCCGGACACGTTGATCTTCTTCAGGCAGTCCATGACCTTCTCTTTGTCATTTACATAACGTTCCGCCATGGCGGAGAAGCCCATGATGGCGTTCAGCGGCGTCCGGATGTCGTGGGACATATTGAACAGGAAGGTGCTCTTGGCCCGGCTGGCGCTTTCCGCCGCCTCCTTGGCCCGTTCCAGGTCCTCCGTCCTTTGAATATCATCGTCAATACAGCG
>JAXEMQ010000218.1:0-10477 GCA_034099845.1 Faecousia sp. | reverse complement strand
GACGGCGGCGCGGACCTGCTGGTGGGAGAAACCCTGCTCTACCCCCAGGAGGCGGAGGCCATCCTCACCGCCGCCCAGCTGGAAGACGCCGGGGCGGTGATGCTCTCCTTCACCATGCAGTCCGGCGGATACCTGTTCAGCGGACAGGATGCCGGGCCGGTGATGAAGCAGCTGGAGGACTGGGGCGCCGCCGCCGTGGGCTTTAACTGCGTGGCTGCCGACGAAATGACGCCGGGTCTGGTGAGCAAGCTCCGGCGGTTCACACGGCTCCCTCTGATCTGCAAGCCCAACGCGGGCAATCCGGTGATCAATGACCAGGGTCAGGCGGAATACACCCTGGAGCCGGAACCCTTCGCGGACATTGTGTGTTCCTGCCGGGACAGCGGTGCCCAGCTGCTGGGGGGCTGCTGCGGCACGGAACCCCGCCATATCGCCGGACTCCGCAACCAACTGACCTTGAAAGGATGAAAGTTTTTATGAAGAATTCCATCCACTTTTATGTCTCCCCAAAAAACGGCTTTGCCTGGCTGATGACGGTACTTCTGGCCGCCTCCGCCGTGACCCGGATTGTGCTCTTTTGTTCCATGCCCAACCCCGGCAATGTGTGGTGGGGGCTGGTGCTGCCGGTTGCCGCCACTCTGCTCTATATCCTGATCACCATGGTCCAGGGTCAGGAGCAATTCTATAAGACGGCCATTCCCGTTTGGATGCTGGCGCTGTTCGCCGCCGTCTGGGCCAAGAACAGCCTGGGCGGCCGGGCTACCGTTGCCCTGTTCTGGATCGCCCTGTTCTGCATTGCCTTCCTGTACACGGACATTACCTCCGGCATCCGTTTCCAGCGGGCCTGGCTGCTGTTCCCCGTGATGCTGACACCTCTGGCCGCCGTCTTCTACTACAACCGCCAGGCCATTTTTGCCAGGAACTGGCCCGCCGTGGTGACCCTGCTGCCCAATACCCTGCTGTTTCTGGGCTGCACCCTGCTGATTTTTGCCATCCGCATCCATCCCGCCGGGGAATACCACCCCACCTGGGGAGACCGGGTGGACGGGCGGCGGATTCGTACTCTGAGCCCCACCTATTCCATCATCCCCTACATTATGGTAAACCGCAACGGCGCCTCCAATCTGTTTGAGGAGCATCTGGACATCTCCAACGCGGAGCGCTACATCCGCCAGAAGCGCCGGGAGGGGCTTACCAACTTCGGTCTTATCCATGTATTTCTGGCCTGCTTCTGCCGGGGCATTGCCAAATATCCCGGCATCAACCGGTTTATCGCCGGTCAGCGGGTCTACTCCCGGGGCGAGGACATCCAGTTCTGCATGACCGTCAAAAAGAATATGTCCACCGACGGGGAGGAAACCGAGATCAAGCTCCACCTGACCCCACGGGATACGGCGGACGATGTGTACCGCAAGCTGAACGAGGCCGTTGAAAAAGCAAAGAACAGCCCCGCCGAAGCGGGCGTGGACAACGTGGCCTTTGTGCTGACCCTGCTTCCCGGGGTGTTTCTCAAGTTCTGCGTCTGGCTTCTGAAAACCATGGATTACTTCGGCCTGCTCCCCAAGGCCCTGCTGGAAGTCAGCCCCTTCCACGGCAGCATCTATTTCACCTCCATGGGCTCTTTGGGCATTCCTCCCATCTATCACCACCTGTACGACTTCGGCAACCTTCCCATCTTCGGCGCCTTCGGCTGCAAGCGCAAGGCCTATGAGCTTCAGGAGGACGGCACCGCGGTGGAGCGGAAATATGTGGACTTCCGGTTCACCGTGGACGAGCGGATTGTGGACGGCTTCTATTACGCCGCCTTCCTCAAGTATTTCCGGCGGGTGTTCCGGCATCCCGAAGTGCTGGACAATCCCCCGGAAGCGGTTGTAAAGGACATTGTGTAACCATGCTGGACCGGATTCTTGCCGCCCTGCCCAAGGACTACCCCTGGAGAGGGAACGTATTATACTTTGATTCCATTGATTCTACCAATACTTACCTGAAAAAGCAGGCCATTCTGGGCGCGCCCCATGGCACGGCGGCCATTGCCGACTGCCAGACCCTGGGCCGGGGGCGGATGGGCCGCAGCTTCCAGTCTCCCGGCGGCTGCGGCATCTATCTGAGCGTGCTCCTGCGGCCCAATTGCCCGCCTCAGGACCTGATGCACCTGACCTGCGCCGCGGCGGAAGCCATGTGCGACGCGGTGGAAACCACCACGGGTCTGCGGCCCGGTATCAAGTGGACCAACGATCTGGTTGTGGGAAACCGGAAAATCGCCGGGATTCTCACCGAAAACGGGCTGAATGCCCAGGGGCTGGTGGACTACGCCATCATCGGCACGGGCATCAATTGCAGCCAGCAGCCGGAGGATTTTCCCCCGGAGCTCCGCTCCACCGCCGGTTCCCTTGCCATGGCGCTGGGCCGCAGTGTAGATAGGCCGGAGCTGGCCGCCCAGATGCTTGCCTCCTTTGCCCGGATGGACGCCGCCCTTTATAGCGGAAAGGAGCAGATGCTCTCCCGCTACAGGCAGGACTGCATCACTCTGGGAAAGGAAATATCTCTGGTTCGCGGCGCGGAAATCCGCCACGGCACCGCTCTGGACATCGGTCCCCAGGGGGATCTGATTGTCCGGTTCCGGGATACCGGAGAGGTAGCACCAGTGTCCTCCGGCGAAGTCAGCGTTCGGGGGCTCTACGGCTATGTGTGAGACTGCCCCCACAAAAATGAAAAACTGTCATTGGGAACCCGTTCTGACCCGCATATCAGAACCGGTTCTCAATGACAGTTTTCTTTTTGAGCCTCTTGGGATCACGTCCCGGGCTGCTGATTCAGCGACTTGATTTCCGTGATCCGTTCGGCCTGTACGTTTCGCTTGGAATCCCGGACCACCACCTGGACCGACACAATGTCCGTCCCGTTTTGGGTCAGGGTCAGGGTCAGATCCACGGAAAGGCCGTTGGGATAGGCTTTGGAGGGCAGCAGCTTCTCCGGTTTCAGGGTCGAATCCTTTGCCAGAGCCGCGTCACTGTAGCTCAGAGATACCTGACCGTCTTCCACCACAAACTTCCGGTTGGCGATGTTCCGGCTGGTGAAAATCAGTCCTTCTTCCTCCCAGGTATAGTCGCTGCCGAAGCGCAGCTCGTCACAGACCAGATCTCCCACGGTTCCGCAGAGCACATGGGCCTCCGAATTGGTGATGGAGCTGGCGTAATTCTGTACCGCCAGATGAATGCCCACATTCACTGCCGCGGAAACCAGCAGCATAATGACGATGGTGCAGAGCAGCTCCACCAGGGTAAAACCTTTTTTGATTCTGCTCACTTTGTTTCCTCCTGGCTGATGGGGGCAAAATAGCGGTAGATTGTTTTTTTGTAATCGTTGGATTTTGCGGAGGCGGAGGACTCCGTCTCAAACTTTTCAACGGGATAGACGCTGGCAAAGGCACCGGCCAAGCCCTCTGTTCCGGAGGGGATCCCGGCATCCACCACCTGCATGGTGACGGTTCCCTTGCTGACCATCTCGGAATACTTGAAGTCCTGATCCGATCTGCGCAGCTGTTCGTTGGATCTGGCCGCGGATACAATGGCGCTGCTCAGAAACACGAACACCACGGCTATGATCAGAATTGCCGCCAGGGACTCAACCAACGTTTCGCCCCGGCTATTACGCAGCTTTTTCATGGCAGATCCTCCTCCCCCGCCACCGGCTTGGAAAGCTCCATGGTGTTGGCACGCCACTGCAGCACATCCTCGGCTTTCTTGGCCCGGTTTCCATCAAGCGTATTATATTCGTTTTCCGTATGGCTAAGGCTTCCCCGCAGGGTCAGCACCATTTGGGTTGGCGCATAGGGCGGGGTGTAGCCGCTGACCATTGCCGCGGTGGACTGGGGCAGCACATTGGAAAAGGTTGCCGTCAGCAGGCAGTCCTGCACCCTGTCGGTGTCTTCGTCGCTGTCGGTTTTCTCCAGGCGCAGATGCAGATTCATGGGCTCGAACTCCTCGGCGGAGCTGCCCACGGTAATCAGGTAATCCCGCTCATAGCCGGTGGCGGCATGGGCCCCCAGCAGGGCCTCCACCGCGTCACCGATCTCCTGGGAGAAGGGGCCGGACATGGCCCGTTTTTTTTCTTCCTTATCCGCGGCGCCTTCCACGGTGATAACGGTTCTGGAGTAATTGCAGTTGCCGGTGGCCACGGAATCCCGAAACACCTGAGCCGCCGAGCTGACCGTCAGGTAGGACTGCTGCCGGTCGGTCTGGGTCAGGAAGCTTCTGGATGCGCTGGCCGCCGCGGCCAGAATGGTGTTGCTGACCATCAGCGATACCAGCATCAGAAACAGCGCCAGAATCATAGAGGAACCCTTGTTGTCCTGCAGCTTATGAATCATGGATTTCAAAGGGATCACTCCTTTCCTTTGCCGGGACGCCTGAATACTCAGGCGCCCCCGGTTTCTTTGGGTTCTTCGTCTTCTTTGGGTTCTTCGTCTTCTTTGGGTGCTTCGGTTTCTTCTTCGTCTCCGGTTTCATCCGGCGGGGTTACCGGATCCGGCGCAGGGGGATCCTCCGGTTCCGGCTGGTCCGGGGTGGGTGTGGAGGGAGGAACAGGTGCCGGTGCCTTTGCGGAAGCCTGGATGGTCACGGTATCCGGCCCATCATTCTCCCCTTCATCGGAAGAGGTGCTGGGGACCGCTTCCCATTTGGCGGTCAGGGTCCTGTTGGAGGCGGTTCCACTCAGGAAAAGATCCTTCAGGAGGGTATCCGCCTTAACCTCATTGCCGTACTCATCCGTCCAGCCCAGGAAGGTGTAACCCTCCCGGGTGGGGGCGCCCACTTTCGCGTCCGCCGGGCTGTCCAGATTCCAGATGATGGGATCCAGTTCCGTTCCATCGCTGATCCGCGTCACGGTGTAATCCACAGGCTTCCAAACCGCGTAGACCCTGGGTGCGTATTCGCTGGGCACGGCGCTTGTCACCGCATACAGCAAATCTCCCTCATGGAACATTGCCTCAGTGGAATTGGGGTCCAGGGTCCAGCCGTCCAGGGTGTAGCCGTCCCAGATATAGTCTACTTCCGGAATGGTAACGCCGGCCATGCTGACATTCCAGCTGACCGTCAGGGGCTTTTCCTTGTAGGACGGCTCCGGACATCTGCCGCTGTCGAAGGTGATGGTGTAACCCATCATCCTCCAGACCGCGTAGAGAATCAGGTTGTCCCCGTGGTGGAGCACCGCATCGGTGCCGTCCTTTCTTCGGATGTAATCGGCGAAGGTTTCCTTAAAGGTGCCGTCATCCAGTCTGTGGTAATTCGGCTCGGCGGCATCGGCCTTTTCGGCCCAGCCGATGAAGGAATAGCCCATGCAGGTATAGGTGGCATCCTTCAGTTTGTTCTCACTGCCGTAGGTGAACAGGCTGTCCTCCATGGGTGCATCCAAACCGAAGCCGCTGGGATAGTTGGGATCGTACTTCACATTGTAGGAGATGGGTGCCTCCTCCTGGTAAATCCATACATCCTTATTAATTTCCGTCGGGAACTTCCAGGTCCAGTGGTATCCCTTCTTCGGCTCAGTCAGGGTAAGTGTATCACTCAGTTCCCGGGACAGGCTGTCCTCCGTGATGTCGGGGTAGGCATCCTGGATGGTGCTGCCCTGGGGAACCCGGAGCACCTTGAGCTCCGTATCCTTTACCGTTTCGCCCTCTGTCCGGAATACAAAGGTCACAAAATTGGGCCGGTCATAGGTAAGGGTGTATGTCTTTCCGGTTTCCTTATCCTTAAGAGTCAGCTTCAGGGACCACTGGTCCTCCGTCAGATTCGTTTTCGTATCGACCATCCGGTAGGCGAACTTGCCGTTGGCAACGCCTTCCGTCTGCTCCGCGTCCGGAATTTCTACACGGAAGCTGTAGGTATCGTTTTCCGTTTTGAAAACCTCGGATACGGCATTTTCCTCACGGGGCTGCTTGACCAGGGCCGTATAGTCGCCGCCGCCCACCTTCAGCCACACCTCTTCCACCGTAAAGCCCTTGTCTTTCTGATTGCCCAGGGTGGTATAGGAGGTATCCAGCTTGGAGGCGTAGAGATACAGGCCGTCCTCGGTCCGCTTGGGGCCCTTGCCCTCCTCGTAGGTTTTGGCCGTGCCCTTCGTCTTATCGTCAGATTTCTTGGTATGGGGCAGGGTGATTTCATCGAAGGATACGTTGTCGCCCAAGCCCAGTACGTCGCTGGGGTAGACCGTAACAGGGATACTCAGCGCGCCGGTGACCGTAACCGTTTCCTCCTGGGGCCAGGTGTAGTTCAGTTCCAGCTGCAAAGCGCCTTCTCCGGCTGTAACGCCCTGAATGCCCTGGAGCGCATAGGCGCCGGTGAAGACTCCTTTGTCCATAATGGGTTGGATAGAGTCAGGCATCCAGGAGACAAGGACATCATCGCCGCCCAGGCTTATGGTCCACTGCACTTTGTCCGGATCGGGAACAAACTTGTTCCCCTTCTTGTCCGACAGTGCCAGAACCATGGGCTCCGCCTCATCCCCCTCGTAAATGGTGATGGCATCTTCCTCCGACACAATGGAAACATTCAGCTCCGCGGTGACCCGCAGGATGAAGCTGGTGGAATAGTCCACCCCATCCCGTTTGACGGTTGCCGTCACCTTCATGCTGCCGGGCCGGATGCCCTGAAATTCCACGGGATAGTAGCTGCCATTGCCGTCGCTGGACAGCTCGCCCACGCTGGTTTTTATTGCCGGAGCATTGTCTTTGGTCAATTCTTCCCCATCGGGGTTGTTTGCATCCACGCAGGAGAATTTCAGATCGTTGGAATCAGAGACCGTCAGGCCGATGACATAGAGCTTATGAACCAGACGGGCATTCACGCCCTCCGCATCCAGGGGCGCCGCTCCGCGCATCCGGGCCGCGGCAAAGCTGCTGATGTTCTGCCGGGTGTTCTGGTCATCCTCAGTCCCGTCGGGGTTCTCCGGGGTCTCCGGGTTCTCCGGGTTCTCCGAGTTCTCCGGGGCCTCGGGGTCCTTTGGACCCTTCGTGTTCTTCGGATCGTCGGTGACCGTTGTATTTTCGGTTTCCGTCGGCTTCTGGGTTTCCGACGTGTTCTGGGTTTCCGTCGGCTCTTCGGAAGGCTTCTTCTCGTCGGCGGGCGGCGTCTGATCCGCTTCCTTCTCTTCTTCCCCGGACGCATAGTCTCCGTAGTCGATGAGCAGGCTGGCGGCGCTCAGCATTCTGGTGCCCTGGGCAGTGTGATTCTCCACCAGGTCCAGGGTGGCCTGCTTGCTCTCCCAGTAGATGCCCAGCTTGGGCCAGGCGCCGTAGTGCACAAACTTTCCGTTCTGGGTCAGAATGGCGGGGAAGGGATAATCCAGACCCTCCAGCATACGGTCGCCGCCGGGGAAAGTGAACTTACCTTCTGTGGCAACGCCGCTCTCGCTTTTGGATACCGGTTGGAAATCTTTCAAAACATCGGTTAATTTCTGCATTTCCTTGTAATCCACCAGCGGAGATCTTCCGTGGTTTGTCACAAAGATTCCACGTTTTTCATCAGTAGTCTTTACACTGTTAATATTGACATTGTCCTTATTCCAATCTGTTACTTGGCTGATCTTTTGATAGTCATCGGCATTCTGTACCGCAGTGTCCAATGCAAAGCAATTCTCCATGTATATACGGTCATTCGCCACATCGGCGAAAGCAGCCTGAAGCTCGCCGTTGGAAGCAAGCGCATTGGTTATTTTCAGACCGTGTGTTCCGCTTTTTGGCATCACCATATAGGAATAGCAGTTCTTCAAGTAAACAGCGTCCGTTGTACTGCCAATCATGGCCTGAAGATTTCCCTGATTTCTAAGAACGTTACCGGCACAGATACCTGCTGCCCAAATACTGGTTTTACCAGTCCATCCATTGCCATGGTCAATATTAGAAGTATTTGTAATCGTTCCGCCTACATAGCAATCGGTGATATTGGCGCGACAGGCAGCAACCAAGCCGCCCACACGGCAGTTAATATAATCATTTTTATAATACGAAATATTTACAATCAGATCATTAACCGCGGAGCACCTTTCAATATTCATCGTGGTCGCGCCAACCAGGCCAGCCAGGTTGCCACCACCCCATCCGGGAATAGACTTGTGATCGTCCCGCAGTGTATAGCCTGAAACTGTACAGTTTACAATTTTGCTCTCCGCTGCGTAGCTTGGATCACCGCTTCTGCCAGCCAGACCAGCGATGCCGCCGATACAGTACCAGCCCACATTCTCATCTGCACTGTCCTCGTAATGACGGATAACAGAACCGTTGTCCGAATACATAACAATGTTCTGTAGCTTGGCGGCAACCGTTATTCCAAACAAGCCCACACATTCTGCCTTAGAAGCGATGTTTATGTTCTTTATCACATAAGCCTGCCCATCATAGGTAGAATCAAAATAAGCCATGTCCGCATCAGCTTTTTTGCCATCTTCATTGCTGGCGGGGTTACCCACACGGTCATACATACTTCCGATAGGGGTATAGTTCATATCAGTAGCATCCAAATCATGCTGCTGTATCCAATTCAATCCCAGCCGTTTGGTTAACCTATAATCTGCACCAGTTTCCACAGCAGTTGGATAATTACTATTGCCCCAGGTCAGATAGGGGAATCGATGGTTATCCTGGTTGTTGTTCCCATCAAACTTGGCGTTAATGTAATGGTTCACCGTTCGTTTGCCATAGTTCCAGTTGATAAACTGGAGCTGGTCGATGGCGCGGACCCCATAGGGGCAGCCCTCCGAGCCGGGTTTTGCGTTGCCGGTGGGCTTACTCTTTTCCTCTCCCATCAGACTGATGCTCTGGAGACTATAGGCATCCCCAAAGAAGGGAGAAACGGAATAGGTATAGACGCCGTACTGTGTATCATCCAGAACCGTCACATTTTCTTCCCGAATCGCCGGATAATACAGCTTCCAGGTGGCGTTCCGGTTGGCTTCCCTTGCAAAGTTGTCACTTTGCAGCCCGTCGACACCGGTCATGTGGAGCTTGTCGTCCCCCACGCCGGTGGTATAGGCGATGAACTTGTATTCGCCCACCTGGGCTTCCAGCTTCTTTCCGACCTCGGTATTCTCTTTACCCAGCACGCAGTTCTCTGCCACCAGAGTGGGGATTCCCCCGTCCTCCGCGTTGGGCTGCGGTTTGTAGAAAATGCCGTAGCCGTAGGCAGTGATTCTGCCGCCGTCATTGTGGGCCCTGCACAGGGTGGAGCTCTTGGGGGTCTGGACGCCGCCGTTGGTGCCCATCATGGTCATGTGCAGACCGGCGTTGTTGCCGCCCACCTCATTCTCCCAATAGAACACGCCGAACTGGCCAAAATCCTTAATGTTATCCGGCCAGTAGCCGTACTGGACCTTCACACCCCTGCGGCTGACGGTGGCAGGATAGGGGTATTGCGGATTTTTGCCGGCGTTCATGGTCAGCTGGGAGGCGCCGTATTCATCCAGGGTCATTCCCGAAAGCTTCTCCGCAGTAATCGGCTGGCCCTGGGCCAGGGCATCGTGGTTATATTTGTTCTGGGAGCTGTTGAAGCTGTACAGCTCACCCCGGTAGACATAGGTGCCGCCGTCCAGATAGTAGGAACCGATGACGGAACCGCCCTTTTTACAGAGGCCGTAAACCTCCGTTTCACCGGCGGCGTTCATGGCCATGCCCGCGTAGCAGCGGAATACGTTGCCGCTGCGGTTCTGACCGGTGAGTCCGGCAATGATATTGGTATAGTCCTGATCCTTGGTCTCCGCCTCGGTCACATCGATGAAGCCCGCCGCGTAGCTGTTGTACACGGAGCCGCCATCGTTGACACCCACCAGGCCGCCGGAATAGGTATTGGCCAGGTAGCTCTTTACCGCGATCCTGGGGGTCTCCGCGGTGCAGGCCCGCAGGAAGCCCCGGTAGTTCTGGCCCACCAGGCCGCCCACGTTGGCGGTGGCGCCGTTATAGGCCCGGACATCCAGGGAATACCCGGATACGGCGCAGTTGATGATCTGGCCCTGGTTAAAGCCCGCAATGGCGCCGATGTTGACTACCTTTCCGGTGCCGTTTATCAAGCTGAATTCCGTATCGGTTTCCTGGGCCTGGGTTCCGGTGTCGGGTTCGGAGGTATTTTCAAAATGGGTGACGGTTTCGTTGTCTCCCAGCAGAACCAGGTCGGTGACCTTGCCGTCGGCGGCGATCCGGCCAAACAAGCCTGCGTCGTTTCCTTCCGTGCGGATGTGAAGTCCTGTGACCGTATTGCCGTTACCGGAGTAGGTCAGGTCAAAGGGCACTCCCTGGCCAATGGGTGCCTGGGCATCGTAGTTGCCGGAATGGTAGCAGTTGCCCCATTCGTAGCTCCCGTAGTCCAGATCCGTATCCTGGGAAATCATGGAATGGCTGCCCTTCAGCAAAGGCTGGTATTTTTCAAAGAGCTTACTCAGCGCGTACAGGTGCCGGGGGCTGCGCACCCGGACCACATCCGGCACGTCCGTC
>JAXEMQ010000210.1:0-5792 GCA_034099845.1 Faecousia sp. | reverse complement strand
AAGGCAGGTTCTTCACGCGTTACTCACCCGTTCGCCACTAGGTTGAATACCGAAGCACTCAACCCCGTTCGACTTGCATGTGTTAGGCACGCCGCCAGCGTTCGTCCTGAGCCAGGATCAAACTCTCAAAAAATTGTATCTAAAGCCAAAAGGCTTCAAATCAAGTTTTTGAATAATCTGCTTCTAGCATTATTACTCAAGAATTTTCGTTGGCTGTTTTTTCGCTTACGCTTAAACAATCCATAAATTGTCCAAGGTGTTATTTGTTCGTCTTAACGTTATTCAATTTACAAGGTACAGATCGCCGTCTGTCCGACAGCCTCGTTATGATACCATTTTGTTTCCGTTTTGTCAAGCATTATTTTCTCTTTTTCGACAATTTTTTGAGCCACATCTTTTGAGAAAACAATTGGGAAGGTTCCGCCATTTGATCCGCGATACGCGCAGCGAATACAGCGTCGCCTGCCCCGGAGGCAGGTGCCTCCGGGGAAAGCGACGCCATCGGTTTTTGTCAGTGAACAGCCGAAATCCATCCCGAAAGCTGCTTTAAGAAATCACCAGTCTGCTCCTGCCGTTTTCCTTGGCCTCATAAAGGGCCTTATCGGCTTTTTCATAGAGCTGATTGAAATTGGTCTCCGGCGGTGCAATCACGGCGCCCATGGAAATCCCCGTTCCCTCTTTTGTGGATTTCAGTGTCAGATTTACCTTGTCGAAAATCTGCTGGGCCCGTTTCTTCATTAGCTCCGTTGAAGCGTCCGCGCCGAAAAAGAGCATGGCCGCGAACTCATCGCCGCCCATGCGGCAGGTGTAATCCCCCTCCCGAACGGAGGCGAGGAGGGTTTGCGCAACCAGGATCAGATACTGATCGCCGCTGTGATGGCCATAGGTATCGTTGTATTCCTTGAAATGATCCACATCCATCATCAGCATCATGATTCTGGAATTCCCCTCCAGAAGCTTCAGCTCCACATCGCTGCGGAAGGCGGCATGATTGAGCAATCCCGTCAGAGGATCCGCCCGGTAAGTGCGCTCCCAGAACCGAAGCTGGGTCTGAGCCTTGCTCTGCTCGGCGTCTGCCAGCATCTTCATGGCATAGGTACTGGCTATGTTGGCAATGATGATCTCCGAACGCTCGGCACGGGCCGCGGAATCATAATAGACTCTACCGTAACAGAACACATAGATGTCCGTTCCGTCCTTACGGCGAAGCTTGTGCTCCTGGAACACCAGCGGGCTTTTTGCCAGAGCCGCGCTGGTCTGGCACAGATAAGCCGTCCGTTCCTCCTCCGGAATCAGATCCGACTGAGTCATGTTCCGGGCTTCCTCCCTGCTATAGCCGGTCATCGGCTCAAAACTCTCATCCGCGTACACAATGTGCATGGACGCATCCAGAAGATACCGGCAATAGGGCACCGGATGAACACTGTTAACAGGCTCATTTTGCGTGTCCTCCACAGCCGGCATCTCTGCCTTGACAACGGGAACTGCCCCGGCTGTTCCGATGCCGGTGCGGGCAAACTCGGGATGCTCCTTCAGCATCCTTAAGAATTCTCCCACGATAAAGGGGTCAAACTGGGTACCCGCGCACCGCTTCAGTTCCTCCATAGCCTTTTCCTGGGACATTGCGGCCCGGTAGGCCCGGTCGCTGACCATAGCGTCATAGGCATCCACCACGGAAATCACCCGGGACAGCAGAGGAATGCTCTCCCGACTCAGCCCGTCAGGGTAGCCCCTTCCGTCCCAGCGCTCATGGTGATGGCGAATGTCATCCGCAATCTGTTTGAGTTCATTGTTGCTGTTTGCAATCTCATAGCCCTTTTCCGTATGGGTTTTCAGAAGCGCCCATTCCTCATCGGAAAGCTTGCCCGGCTTGTTCAGAATTTCCAGCGGAATGCCAATCTTGCCGATGTCATGCAGCAGGCAGAGCAGGGACAGCCGGCTCTGCTGAATATCGTTGAGTTTAATCCGTCTGCCCAGTTCCGCCCCCATAATCTGGGTGCGGCGCACATGGTGCTCCGTATCACTGTCGCATTCCTGGAGGGCCCGGATCAGAGAGGTCAGCATTTCGGAGTGAATGGACTCCTGATCCAGCAGTTTTTTGGTCCGAACCGCTTCTGCCGCTTCCTGAATGGCCTGCAAAACATCCGGTTTCTCCTTTGTAACAACGGAAACGGCATACTGAATTTTCCCGTCAAAGTGTTCTTTTACCAATTCCACACATTCCAAAACCTCTGTCCGGCTGCAGCCGCCGCACAGAGCAATGAGATTTGCCTCCACCCCCCGCACATAATAGGTCTGCTTTGGAAAGAACTGCCGCATAATATCCGCCAGAAGACGGATCTTCTGGTCCCCCGCGCTGTTGCCCAGGGTGCTGTTGATCACCGACAGGCCCTTAATATCGCAAGCCGTCACAGCGGCAGGCAAGTCTATATGCACATTTTCCTCTTCGGCAAAGCGCTGGAAGCTCTCCCAATTCTGGAAGCCCGTCAGCAGATCCGTTTCCAGCGCCGCGTCGGAAAAGACAAAGAGCCGCCCCAGCACCTGCCCCCGGTCATTTTTCAGCCGGCGCACATCACACCGCAGGGGACACTGCTTTGTATCATTCTGGAGATAGCACTGGACGGAATAGCTGTCAAGTTCGCTCTCGGCGCTCACGGAGAGATTGCAGCTGCCGAGGAAGTCGTCCAGCCGGACATTCCGATTGAGGGGGATCCCCCGAAGCAGGTGTTCCGCTTTTTCATTACAGAGAATCAGTTCGTTATTATAGTCAAACAGCACAATCCCCTGATCGATGTTCTCGAACACACTGGTCTTCAACCGGTTCAGCATACCGTGGGTGGAATAGTCGAAGCAGCACCAGTAGATCAGGAACGCCGTCAGACTGTAGCCGCAGATAGAAAAGTCCAGCAGGTTATAGACATTTTCCCCGGGGCAAAACAGGAATACGGCGTTGACAAGCACGATTGCCACAATTCCAAGAATCACATAAGCATATTGCAGCCGGTATTCCCTGGGAATCGTGCGCATTTTCGCCGTCAACAGAATCAGCACCGCCATGACCATAGAATAGGTATAGGCAAGATGCATCCAATAGAGAGGCTTCATCCGGTAATCGTATTTGGCGATAATGGTATCCCGCCAGACATACCCCAGCGCCACCTCGCAGAATGGATTCACCGCAAATACCACAATCTCAAACAGGGCGTACAGCGCCGCCGCCCACAGAGCAAGCTTTGTAAACCTTGAAAATTTATTTTTTGTGAAATATTCGGTAAAAATCAAGAGGCAAACCAGCATAACGTCAATGCTGGCAAAGTAGATACTGGACATCACCGACACGCAGAAATAGTCCTCACTCAGGATGCTGACCAGGTAGCTGATGTCCACCACGGCTGCCGCTGCGCAGGCACAGCCCAGAAAGAATCCGGTGGTCTTATTTTTTTGAAAGGACTTGACAGACAGGATTACGCCCGTCATGGCAATGAAAATGGATATGTAAATATATCCGTTCACAATGACCTGATTCATACCGGTTCCCCTCTTCTGGCATGATGCGTTCGGTTTTTCGTCCGTGAGCCCTTTTCTGAGCCATGAGGACGATTGCATATAGTATACCAAGTTAACCTATGGAAATCAATTATATTTAGACATTTTTGTATATATTGTCCGCTTTTCCGCCGCACCTGTCGGAGCAGATTCTTCCGATCAACGCAAAACGCCGGTTTTTCCCGTTTTTCAATACCATATGAAAGCAAAGAAATCCCGTACCGCCGAAACGGTACGGGATTGGATTTTAGCCCTTTACGGCGCCAGCTGCGACACCCTTAATGATGTGCTTCTGGCAGGTCAGGTAGAAGATGATCACAGGTACGATGCTCAGCAGAATCAGGGCCATGGTCGCGCCCATATCCACGGAGCCATAGCTGCCCTTCAGGTACTGAATATGAATAGGAATGGTCATGTACTTCTTTCTGTCCAGAACCAGGTAAGGCAGGAGGTAATCGTTCCATACCCACATGATTTCCAGAACGCCAACGGAAATCAGGGTAGGCTTCATCATGGGCAGAACCACACTGAAGAAGGTGCGAATCGGGCCACAGCCATCAATCGCGGCAGCTTCTTCAATGGACAGGGGGATGGATTTCACGAAACCGGAGAACATGAATACCGCCAGGCCCGCGCCAAAGCCCAGATAAATGATGGGAATGCTCCAGGGGGTGTTCAGGTGCAGCGTATCCGCGGTCTTGGGCAGGGTGAACATCACCATCTGGAAGGGCACCACCATGGAGAACACGCAGAGGTAGTACACAATTTTGCTGAAGGTGCTTCCCACACGGGCGATATACCAGGCCGCCATAGAGGTGCAGACCAGGATCAGGGCGCTGGAAACAATGGTAATAAACAGAGAGTACGCAACCGACTTGGCGAAGGGATAGTTGCCGAAAGTCATGCCCTTGATGTAATTCCGGAAGCCCACAAAGGATTCCTTGCTGGGCAGCGCAAAGGTCTCGGTATTGACATAAGCGTTTTCCTTGAAGGAGTTCATCAGCACCAGGAAAATGGGCATCAGGTACACAATGGCGATCACGGAGAAAAGGACCGTCAGGAAGGTTTTCAGGCGCTTTTCGCCCTGAATGGTCGTGGTCTTCTTGCTCATTACTGCTGCACCTCCCTATCATGGGTAGACTTCATCTGCAGAATTCCGATTGCCGCGACCAGGATGAAGAACAGCACGGCCTTTGCCTGACCAATGCCCTTGGAAGTGGCAGTGTTGGAATTGACGATATTGAGCGCCAGCATTTCGGTGGTGTGGATGGTGCCCTGGAAAGGACGGCCGCCAGTCAATGCCAGGTTCTGATCGTACAGCTTGAAGGAGTTGGTCAGGGTCAGGAAGGTGCAGATGGTGATGGAAGGCATGACATTGGGGATCGTGATGTGCCACAAAGTCTTCCATTCGGAAGCACCGTCAATCTTCGCGGCCTCCAGCATATCGCCGGGAACCGCCTGCAGGCCTGCAATATAGATGATCATCATATAGCCAATCTGCTGCCAGGCCATCAGAATGACGAGGCCCCAGAAGCCATATGTAGAATTCAGAAGAATTGAGGTATTGTACCGGGACAGAATTCCGTCAAAAATCATGGACCAGATATAGCCCAGGACAATACCGCCGATCAGGTTGGGCATGAAAAATACGGTACGGAAAATATTGGAGCCCTTAATGCCCTTGGTCAGCAAATACGCAACCGTAAACGCAAGGATATTGATAATCAGCAGGGAAACCAACGCAAAAGCGGCGGTATACCAGAACGAGTACATAAAGCTCTCATCCTGGAACGCTTTCACATAGTTTGAGAGGCCGGACCAGTTCCAAACACTGGTGGTTTTAAAGTCGCAGAAGGAAAGGAAAATGCCCTTTCCGAAGGGATACAAGAAGCCAATGCAGAACGCAATGAAGGTGGGCAGCAGGAACAGCGGGAAACACTTTTGAATCGGGCGGCGAACCAGCACCGAGTTCAGTGACGAGCCGTCGTGTTTGGTTTTCTTATTAGCCATAGTCATTTCTCCTCTCGGAAAGCCATGCAGGCGCTTTTGGGAATATCACGGGAAAAAGCGCCGGTGCGAGCGAATGTCACTCGCCCCGGCGGGTTCAGGTCAGATCAGATTATGCGTGATCCTTTGCGTACATGGCAGCCCAGCCATCCACGATGGAGGTTTCCACAGCAGCCCAGTCGCCGGTACCGGCAACATACTGAGTCAGAGCGTCCACAACGCCTGCACGGAAATCGTCA
>JAXEMQ010000209.1:0-4779 GCA_034099845.1 Faecousia sp. | reverse complement strand
ACCGACCAGATGGTGGTGATGACCTATCCCCTGATCGGCAACTATGGTATGGCGGAGGATGACTACGAGTGCAAATTCCCCAGCATTGGCGGAATTGTGTGCTATGACTACAACGACACCCCCTCCAATTTCCGCTGGGTCAAAACCCTTTCCGAGCTGTTGGAGGAATACGGCATTCCCGGCATCTCCGGCATTGATACCCGGCAGCTCACCCGGAGCATTCGGGATTTCGGCTCCCGGAGAGTTCTGATCACCGCCCCGGAAACCCCTGTAGCGGAGGCGCTGCAAATCATTGCCGGTACGCCGGTGCCCAGGGACGCGGTTTCCCGGGTCAGCTGCAAAAAGCGCTGGTATTCCCGGACGGCGGATGCCAAATACAACGTCGTGGCCATTGACTGCGGCATGAAGCTGAACATTATCCGCAGCCTGAATGAGTTCGGCTGCAATGTGACGGTGGTGCCCTACAACACCCCGGTGGAGGAGATTCTTTACCTGAAGCCCGACGGCATTTTTCTGTCCAACGGTCCCGGAGATCCCCAGGATGTGGGAGAAGTGATTGAAACCGTCCGGGCTCTGAAGGGCAGACTTCCCATCTTCGGCATCTGCCTGGGGCACCAGATTCTGTCTCTTGCCTACGGCGGAGATACCTATAAGCTGAAGTTCGGCCACCGGGGCGGCAACCACCCTGTAAAGAACCTGGCCACCTCCAAAATTGAAATCACGGCCCAGAACCACAGCTATGCCGTTGTTCCGGAGAGTCTGGAAAACACGCCTTTGCAGGTCACCCACATCAATCTGCTGGACAACACCATCGAGGGCGTTGCCTGTATGGAAGACCGGGCCTTCAGCGTCCAGTATCACCCGGAAAGCGCCCCCGGTCCCCAGGACAGCCGTTACCTGTTCCGGCAATTCATCGACTTTATGGAGGAGGGCAAACGCCATGCCTAAACGGACGGATATTCACAAGGTTCTGGTCATCGGCTCCGGCCCCATTGTCATCGGTCAGGCCGCGGAATTTGATTACGCAGGCACCCAGGCCTGCCTCGCCCTGCGGGAAGAGGGCTACGAAGTCATTCTGGCAAACTCCAACCCCGCAACCATTATGACGGACACCACCATTGCCGACAAGGTATACATGGAGCCCCTGACCCTGGAATACCTGGCCCGAATCTGCCGTTATGAACGGCCGGATGCCATCGTCCCCGGCATCGGCGGCCAGACCGGTCTGAATCTGGCCATTCAGCTGGCAAAGAAGGGCGTTCTGGAGGAGTGTGAAATCGAGCTGCTGGGCACCAGCGTAGAGTCCATTGAAAAGGCCGAGGATCGGGAACTGTTCAAGGAGCTGTGCGAATCCATCGGCGAGCCCGTTGTCCCCTCCCAGATCACCTACTCCGTGGAGGAGGCGGTGGAGGCGGCAAAGAAAATCGGTTATCCCGTGATTCTGCGCCCCGCCTTTACCCTGGGCGGCACCGGCGGCGGCTTTGCCGATGACGAAGCCGGCCTGCGGGAAATGATGAAAAAAGCTCTGGCCCTGTCCCCTGTGCATCAGGTTCTGGTGGAAAAGAGCATCAAGGGCTATAACGAGGTGGAGTATGAGGTCATCCGGGATGCCAACGACACCGCCATCACCGTGTGCAACATGGAAAATATGGATCCCGTCGGTATCCACACCGGCGACTCCATCGTCGTCGCTCCCAGCCAGACCCTGACCAATAAGGAATACCATATGCTCCGGGACAGCGCCCTGAAAATCATCCGGGCGCTGGATGTAAAAGGCGGCTGCAACGTGCAGTTCGCCCTGGACCCCCATTCCTTCCGCTACTTTGTCATAGAGGTAAACCCCAGAGTCTCCCGGTCTTCCGCCCTGGCCTCCAAGGCCAGCGGCTATCCCATCGCCCGGGTCTCCGCCAAAATCGCCGTGGGCCTCAACCTGGATGAGATCGCCCTGGCAAATACCCCAGCCTGCTTTGAGCCGGCTCTCGACTACGTTGTTACCAAAATGCCCCGCTTCCCCTTTGACAAGTTCCCCACAGCCTCCAATTACCTGTCCACCCAGATGAAGGCCACCGGCGAAGTGATGAGTGTGGGCAGATGCTGGGAGGAAAGCCTGCAAAAGGCCATCCGTTCTCTGGAGGACGGCAAGGACTATATCCGTATCCCCAGATTCCGCCAGTGGTCCGATACAGAGCTGCTGGAATACTCCGCCAAGGGTCCCGCGGACCGGCTCTACGCCCTGGGGGAGCTGCTGTACCGGGGCATGGACCCCGCCCGGATCTGCGACGCGACCGCCATCAGCATTTTCTTCCTGAGTAAGCTGAAAAACATCACCCTGTTTGAAAAGGAACTGGCCGCCAATCCGGGGAGTCTTGTTCACCTGCGGCAGGCAAAGCGCCTGGGCTTCTCCGACAACTGCATTGCCGGTCTGTGGAATACCACCGAGCAGGCCGTATATGAGCTGCGGTGCCGGGAGCATGTGTTCCCGGTGTACAAGATGATTGATACCTGCGCCAGCGAATTTGAAAGCTATGTGCCCTATTTCTTTTCCACCTACGCGGGCCAGAATGAATCGGTGGTCACGGACCGGAAAAAGGTCATCGTTCTTGGCTCCGGTCCCATCCGCATCGGCCAGGGTGTGGAATTTGACTATTCCACCGTTCATGCCCTGCGGACCATTCGGGCCATGGGCTATGAGGCCATCGTCATCAACAACAACCCGGAGACCGTATCCACCGATTACACCGCTGCCGACAAGCTGTACTTTGAGCCTCTCACCACCGAAGATGTGATGAACATCATCCACCTGGAAAAGCCCATGGGCGTCATTGTCTCCCTGGGCGGCCAGACCGCGGTAAATCTGGCCCAGAGCCTCCACGATCGGGGTGTGAACATCATCGGCACCGATTGCGACGCCATTGAAAAGGCCGAAAACCGGGATGCCTTTGATGCGGTTCTGAAGCAGCTGCGCATTCCCAACCCAAAGGGGGAAGCCGTCACCGATCTGGAAGAGGGTGTGCGGGCTGCCGCCCGGATCGGCTATCCGGTTCTGGTCCGGCCCAGCTTCGTCCTGGGCGGACGGGCAATGGAAATCGTATCCAATGAGGAAATGCTTCGCCACTACCTAAAAACCGCCGTAGAAATCGACGAAAAACGGCCTGTGCTCATTGACCGCTACATTATGGGCAAGGAAGTGGAAGTAGATGCCATCTGTGACGGCAAGCAGGTGTACCTGCCCGGCATTATGGAGCTGGTGGAACGGACCGGCGTCCACTCCGGCGACTCCATCAGCGTCTATCCCCCCTACACCCTGAGCACCAGGGTCAAGGAACGCATTGCCGATTATACAGAAAAGCTGGGTCTAGGCATTGGCATCAAGGGCCTGTTTAACATTCAGTTTATTGTAGACAAGCAGGATGCGGTTTCCATCATCGAGGTCAATCCCCGGGCCTCCAGAAGCGTCCCCTTCCTGAGCAAATCCACCGGTGTTTCGCTTGTGGATATTGCCACCCGGATCATGCTTGGGCAAAGCCTGAAGGACCAGGGCATCACCCAGCTGCGCAAGCCGGAACAGGAGAAATGGTATGTCAAGGTTCCCGCCTTCTCCTTTGCGAAGCTGGAAGGCATGGACACCTACCTTTCCCCGGAGATGAAATCCACCGGCGAGGCCATCGGCTATGACCGGAAGCTGAACCGGGCCATGTATAAGGCCCTTCAGGCCTCCGGCATCAAGATGAAGGAATACGGCACTGTCATCGTCACCCTGGCTGACGAGGACAAGGAGGAAGGTCTGGCTCTGGCAAGACGGTTCTTCAAGCTGGGCTTCAACATTGAGGCCACGGAGGGTACAGCCGCTTTCCTGAAGCGGCACGGAATCCGCACCCGGGTCCGCCGGAAGCTCAGCGACGGCAGCAATGAGATTCTGGATTCCATCCGGGCCGGCTATGTAAGCTACATTCTCAACACCCGGCCCCTGTCTATCGGCAAGCACTACGATGACGGCATCGCCATCCGCCAGTGCGCCGTACAGAACGGAGTCAACACCTTTACCTCCCTGGATACCGCCCGCATCGTGCTGGACGCCCTGGAAGAGGTCATCCCGGAAATCCACACCATTGACGATTGACGCACAATCCCCCTGGAAGCCTTGCTTCCAGGGGGCGTTTTCATGCGCAAAAGAAGCTCTTGTCCTGCTGCCGCCGCAGCAGTCCGGCAGAGCCTTGATAGCAGAAAAACCTCCTACGAACGTAGGAGGTTTTCATGTTGGCATTACCTATCTTCCCGGCAAGTCACCCTGCAAGTATTGTCGGCGCGAACGAGCTTAACTTCTGTGTTCGGGATGGGAACAGGTGGACCCTCGCCGCAATCAATACCAACTTCGTCGTGGCTGTCCGCCACTTTATGTCAAAGGCATCCGCCTCTAACCTCTATTCCTGGGGGATTGTACTCAAGAGTATTCTCTCCGGTCACCACACCAGTGTGCGCACTGGTTCGCAATGACACCCATCCAGGCCATATACCTTGAAAACTGAACACAGTGCTCTTGTGCAAACCTTCTTAAAGCCTACACAGAGCCTGCGCTTTGGTCAAGCTTTCGGCTGATTAGTATCAGTCAGCTCCATACATTGCTGTACTTCCACCTCTGTCCTATCTACCTCGTCGGATATCCCTTTCAACTTTGAAGCACGGCTCCAAAAGCTTTTTTTCGTCGTCGCTGTACTCCCATCCCTTAAATGCGGCCTCATTCCCGAAGACTCGCTTACCGTATCCGGTGACGGTACGGCT
>JAXEMQ010000203.1:0-4309 GCA_034099845.1 Faecousia sp. | reverse complement strand
CCTCCAGGTGGCCGAGAATGGCCATGCTCTCCCGGATGGCGGTGCCGGCGGTGATCACATCCTCCACGATGACAACTTCCTCACCGGGCTGAGGTACATAGCCTACGAACACGCCGCCCTCACCGTGATCCTTGGCTTCCTTGCGGTTAAAGAAGAAGGGCACATTCAGACCGTCCTTGCTCAGAGCCACCGCAGCGGACACGGCAATGGAAATGCCCTTGTAGGCCGGGCCGTACAGGACAGCCTGCTTCTTTCCCAGCTTTTCCTGATAGGCCCGGGCGTAGAACTCGCCCAGAGTGGCAATCTGCTCGCCGGTCTTGATGTCACCGGCATTGATGAAGTAGGGAATCTTCCGGCCGGACTTGGCGGTGAAGTCACCGAATTTCAGCACACCGGCCTTTTCCAGAAACTGAATAAATTCTCTTTTGTAGCTTTCCATAATGATTCTCTCCTGACTTTGAAGTGGTTCAAAGCCTTCCCCTGGGGGAAGGTGCCCGAGGTACGAGGGCGGATGAGGGGCGGGGAATGGCCCGAAATTGGGGAATCACTCCGCAGATCCGGCACCGTGTACCGCCCCACACCCGTCACGGCTACGCCGTGCCACCCTCTCCAAGGAGAGGGCCATTAATCGCAGAATTCCGCAACGCACCGCTCATAGGCGGCTACGGGGTCGGCGGCAGCGGTGATGGGGCGGCCCACCACGATGTAGTCAGATCCGATTTCCTTGGCGGCGGCGGGGGTCATAACCCGCTTCTGGTCGCCGATGTCACCGTCGGCAAACCGGACACCGGGGGTGATGGTGAGGAAATCCTTGCCGCAGCGGGAATGGACCTTTTCCGCTTCCAGAGGGGAGCAGACCACGCCGTCCAGACCGGCATTTTTGGCGGTTTCGGCGTAGTGCATCACCACCTGGTCAATGGGCTCGTGAATCAGAAGATCCTGTTCCATGGCCTCCTGGTCGGTGGAGGTCAGCTGGGTCACGGCAATCAGCAGGGGCCGGGTGCCGTCGGGCCGGGTCAGGCCCTCCAGGGCGGCCTTCATCATGGCGGTGGTGCCGGCGGCGTGGAGGTTGGTGATGTCCACATCCAGGTTCCGGAGCACACTCATGGACTTCTTTACGGTGTTGGGGATGTCGTGGAGCTTGAGGTCCAGGAAGATCCGGTGGCCCCGGGCCTTCAGCTGCCGGACGATTTCCGGGCCCTCGGCGTAGTAGAGCTCCATGCCGATCTTTACAAAAGGCTTCCGGCCGGTGAACTTGTCCAGAAAGGCGAAGGTCTGTTCCTTGCTGGAAAAATCACAGGCAACGATTACGTCTTTTCCCATTACTGTACGCCTCCTATTATATCGCTGAGATTTTCAATTTTGTATTCTTTCATAACCCGGGGCAAGTCCTCAATGATGGTTTTGCAGGCCCAGGGATCTACCAGATTGGCGGCGCCCACCTCTACGGCGGTGGCGCCGGCCATCATCATTTCGATGACGTCCTCGGCGCTTCCCACACCGCCCATGCCGATGACGGGGATGTTCACCGCCTTCGCCACCTGGTAGACCATCCGAACCGCCACCGGGAAGATGCCGGGGCCGGAGTAGCCACCCATGGTGTTGGCGATGACGGGCTTTCTGCGCCGCAGGTCAATGCGCATGCCCAGCATGGTGTTGATGAGGCTGATACCGTCGGCACCGGCGTCCTCACAGGCTCTGGCGATGGAAACGATGTCCGTCACGTTGGGGGAGAGCTTGATGATTACGGGCTTGGTGGTCACGGCCTTGACCGCCCGGGTGACCTCTGCGGCGGCCTCCGGCTGGGTGCCGAAGCTCATGCCGCCGCCGTGGACATTGGGGCAGCTGACGTTTACCTCCAGCCAGCCCACCTGGTCCTCTTTGTCCAGCCTTTGGCAGGTATAGGCATAGTCCTCCACGGAAAAGCCGGAGACGTTGGCCATCACCGGTTTGTGGAAAACCTCCTTCAGCCGGGGCAGCTCCCTTGCGATAACCGCCTCCACGCCGGGGTTCTGAAGGCCCACGGCGTTGATCATGCCGCCGGGGCACTCGGCGATCCGGGGGGTGGGGTTGCCGAACCGGGGATCCTTTGTAGTGCCCTTAAAGGAGAAGGTGCCCAAGCAATTGATGTCATAGAGATCCGCGAATTCATAGCCGTAGCCAAAGGTGCCGGAGGCGGGAATCACAGGGTTATCCAGCTCGATTCCGCAAAGGCTTACGTTCAATCCCATAGAATTTCCTCCTTCCGCATCACGGGGCCCTCCTTGCAGATACGCTTGTTCCCGGTAAGGGTTTTGCAGGAGCAACCCATGCAGGCGCCGAAGCCGCAGCCCATCCGCTCCTCAAAGCTCATCTGGCCGGAGGTGGTGCTTGCCTTGTACAGGGCCTTCAGCATGGGCTCCGGACCGCAGGCGCAGAAGTAGCTGTAGCGCAGATCCTTCAGGGCGTCTGTGACAAAGCCCTTGACGCCGTAGGAGCCGTCCACGGTGGTGACGGTTACGGCGCAGCCCAAAGCCGCAAACTCTTTTTCATAGAAAACTTCCGCTTCCGTGTTGAAGCCCAGAATGACCTGAACGTCCTTTCCCAGGGCCCGCAGCTCTTTGGCCAGACCGTACATGGGCGGAACGCCCACGCCGCCGCCCACCAGCACGGGGCTGTCCCCAACTGGGGTCAGATCGTAGCCGTTGCCCAGCCCGGTGAGAAGGTCCAGAGTTTCGCCGGGGGCCATCAAAGACATCTGCCGGGTGCCCTGGCCCACCACCTTATAAACAATTGTGAGGAGGCCCTCCTCCCAGTCGCAGACGGAGATGGGGCGGCGCAGAAACATGCCGGACAGCCGGATGTTCACAAACTGGCCCGGTGCGGTGATGGCGGAGGTATCACCGGACAGCACCATTTGATAAACACTGTCCGTCAGGGCTTTGTTGCTCAGAATGGTGAAAATGCTTTGCTTCATGGAACCTCTGTACCCCCTCAGGCGTCAATGGTGGAGATGGTCAGGGTGGTTTCTTCCAGTACGTCCAGCAGCACCTTGACGGTATCCAGGGCGGTGAAGAGGGTTACGTTGTATTCGGTGCAGATCTGGCGGATCTGGGCGCCGTCGGCGGCGGAGTCGGCGGCGGGATCCTTGGTGTTGATCACATAGGCAATGTGGCCCTGACGCATGGAGTTGGGGATCTCCTCGCTGCCACAGCTGATCTTCTGCAGAGCGTGGGTACGGATGCCGTGTTCCTTCAGGTATCTGGCGGTTCCCATGGTGGCCTCAATGTTGAAGCCCAGCTGGTAGAACCGGCGAATGAGGGGCAGGGCCTCCTCCTTGTCCTGATCGGCAATGGTGGCCAGCACGGTGCCGTAGTTCTGCAGCTTCATACCGGAGGCCTGCAGGGCCTTGTAGAGGGCCCGGTTCATGGTCTTGTCGTAGCCGATGGCCTCGCCGGTGGACTTCATCTCCGGGGACAGGTAGGCATCCAGCCCCCGGATCTTGTTGAAGGAGAACACAGGGGCCTTGACGTACCAGCGGTCCTTCTCCTGGGGGTAGATGTCGAAGATGCCCTGCTCCTTCAGGCTCTTGCCCAGGATGACCTGGGTGGCGATGTCCGCCAGAGAGTAGCCGGTGGCCTTGCTCAGGAAGGGAACGGTGCGGGAGGAGCGGGGGTTGACCTCGATGATATACACATTGTCTTTCTTGTCCACGATGAACTGAATGTTGAAAAGACCCACAATGCCGATGCCCAGGCCCAGCTTCTTGGCATACTGCAGAATGATGCCCTTGACTTTGTTGGAGATGGAGAAGGGGGGATAGACGGAGATGGAGTCGCCGGAGTGGACGCCGGTGCGCTCCACCAGCTCCATGATGCCGGGAACGAACACATCCCGTCCGTCGCAGATGGCGTCGATTTCCACTTCACGGCCCTGGATATATTTATCCCCCAGCACGGGCTTGTCCTCATCGATTTCCACAGCGGTTTTCAGATAGGTGATGAGCTGCGTTTCGTTGGCCACAATCTGCATGGCCCGGCCGCCCAGAACAAAGCTGGGACGGACCAGAACCGGGTAGCCGATTTCGGCGGCGGCGGCAATGCCGTCCTCAATTCTGGTCACGGCCTTGCCCTTTGCCCGGGGAATGTTCAATTCGTTCAGCAGGTTTTCAAACTGGTTCCGGTCCTCAGCCCGGTCGATGGCGGCGCAGTCGGTGCCGATGATCTTCACGCCCCGCTCCATCAGGGGATCCGCCAGGTTGATGGCGGTCTGGCCGCCCAGGGAGGCGATGACGCCCTCGGGATTCTCAAAATGGAGAATGTTCATCACA
>JAXEMQ010000169.1:0-36160 GCA_034099845.1 Faecousia sp. | reverse complement strand
AGTGCACTTGGCTCCCCCCTTGGGGGAGCTGGCACGGCATCTGCCGTGACTGAGAGGGCCCTCTCCGCCCCCTGCGGGGGCACCTCTCCCATAGGGAGAGGCAAGGCGCACTGCGGCGCAATCCTTAATCAGATAACTCCTTCTTCTCCAACCTCCTGCCTCCACCCTGGGGCAGCTTTTTTTATAACCATACTCCCATCCGACAGTGTCCGCATCCCGCAAAGCTTATACTGGTGAAAAAACAAAAGGAGGAATTGTCATGAATTTCACCAGTTTCCAGGAAGGGGACAAGCTCACCATTGCCCTTACCGGAGAAATTGACCACCACTGCGCCAAGACCTATATCCGCATCATTGCCGCCAAAATCGAAACCTATATGCCGGAGACCTGTGTGCTGGATTTCCGGGATGTGACCTTTGTGGATTCTTCCGGCATTGCCGTGGTGATCAACGCTCTGCGATCCATGAGCCAGATTGAAGGAAGGCTCCTGCTGACGGGCCTGTCGCCCCAGCCCATGCGGGTGTTCCGCGCCTCGGGTCTTGACAAACTGGTGGAATTACGGGAGGCGGTATCATGAAATTCGGAAACTATATGATTCTGGAATTTCCCAGCAAATCCTGCAACGAATCCTTTGCCCGCAGCGCCGTAGCCTGCTTTGCCGCCCAGATGGACCCCACCTTGGAGGAGCTGGGGGACATCCGCACGGCGGTGTCGGAAGCCGTAACCAATTGCATCGTCCATGCCTACCCCAATCGGCTGGGCACCATCACACTGCGCTGCCGGATTCTCAAGGACAATGTGCTGGACATTGTGATCAAGGACAAGGGTGTGGGCATCCCGGATGTGGAAAAAGCGAGAAGACCCAGCTTTACCACCGGCGGAACGGAACGCAGCGGCATGGGCTTTACCATTATGGAAAGCTTTATGACCACGCTGGAGGTCACCTCCATAGAGGGAAAGGGCACCGCCGTACATATGCGCCGGAAGCTGCAGCGGCGGACGTGAGCCAGGAAACACTGATCCGTCTGGCCCAGGCAGGAGATGAAACCGCCAGGGAAGCCCTGGTTCAGGAAAACGCCGGGCTTATCTGGGCCGTTGCAAGGCGTTTTCAGGGCAGGGGAACGGAACTGGAGGATCTGTATCAACTGGGCTGTCTGGGCTTTCTCAAGGCCGTAGAGGGCTTTGACGCCGCTTTCGGAACCCGGTTTTCCACCTATGCCGTTCCGAAAATTGCGGGGGAAATCCGCCGGTTTCTCCGGGACGACGGGGCCGTGAAGGTCTCCCGGGGGCTGAAGGAACAGTCCGCGGCCATCAAATCCGCCCGGAACCGGCTGACCCATACCCTGGGCCGGGAACCGGGGCTGCTGGAAATCAGTCAGGAAACCGGTCTTTCTCCCGAAGACATCGCCCTGGCGGAAACCGCCACCGCCGCCACGGAATCCATCTACCGGGAAACCGGAGAGGACGGCTTCTGTCTGGAATCCGTGCTGACGGATACGGAGTCGGAAGAGCGGATGGTAGAGAAAATCGCCCTGCGGCAGGCCGTAAAGGCCCTGCCGGACCGGGAACAGCAGGTGGTGGGCCTGCGGTACTTCCATGGGCTCACCCAGCAGAAGGTGGCCTCCATCCTGCACATCAGCCAGGTGCAGGTATCGAGAATCGAGCGCAAGGCACTGACGCTTCTGCGGGAAAGACTGAGCTGATGCGCCTTGCAATTTGGAGGGAATTATAGTAAAATGGAGGCACCAAATCAGAGAAATGACAGGTGCTTCTATGAACGATTCTTTGGATATGCGTTTTCTTGCGGCCCGGAAGAACTATATCGAAGGCCGCTTTTCCATGCTCAACAATATGCAGCGGCAGGCGGTGCTCACCACGGAAGGGCCCCTGCTGCTTCTGGCCGGGGCCGGTTCCGGAAAAACAACGGTTCTCATCAACCGGATTGCCAATCTTCTGCGCTACGGCCACGGCTCGGAGGGGAAGGAGATTCCGGATTTTGTAACGGAAGCGGATGTGCGTTTCCTGGAAGGGCTCTCTGCCGATCCCAGTGAAAATGAGCGGGTCCGGGCCGACGAGCTGTGCGCCCTGGAGCCTGTAAAGCCTTGGAACATCATCGCCATCACCTTTACCAATAAGGCCGCCGGAGAGCTGCGGGAGCGGCTGGAAACCCTGCTGGGGGATGGGGCAGGGGACATCTGGGCCATGACCTTCCACGCTGCCTGCTGCCGGATTCTGAGGCGATATATCGACCGGATGGGCTACACCGGCAGCTTTACCATCTACGACAGCTCCGATTCCGAGCGGCAGATGAAAGAGGTTCTGAAGGACATGGGGCTGGATGACAAAACCTTCCCACCCAAATATGTGCTCTCGGTCATCGGCCGCCAGAAGGACCGGTTGATCTCTCCGGAAGAAATGCTTCAAAACAGCGGGAGTTCTTCCGACCTGCGGCTGACCCAGATTGCCAAAGCCTATTGCGCCTACCAGAAGCGGCTGAAGGACAACAACGCCCTGGATTTTGACGACATTCTCTACGTAACCGTAAAGCTTTTGCAGCAGGAACCGGAGGTCCGGGAATACTACCAACGCAAATTCCAGTATGTGCTGGTTGACGAGTATCAGGATACCAACCATGTCCAGTATCTGCTCACCAGCCTGCTCAGTGGCCACTGGGGCAACATCTGTGTAGTTGGAGATGACGACCAGAGTATTTACCGCTTCCGGGGCGCCACCATTGAAAACATTCTGTCCTTTGAAGAGCAGTATCCCGGTGCCCGGGTTATCCGTCTGGAACAGAATTACCGCTCCACCCAGTCCATTCTGGACGCGGCCAACGCGGTGATTGCGCACAACCAGGGCAGAAAGGGTAAGCACCTGTGGACTGCAAAAAAGGGCGGCGCGCCGATTCTTGTCTACGAAGCAAACGATGAATCCGGCGAGGGCAATTTTGTGGCAGGTCAGATTCTGGCAGGCTCCAAGGGCCGGAATTTCAAGGACTACGCCATTCTCTACCGGACCAATGCCCAGTCCAACGCTCTGGAATATGCCTTCAAGCGAAACGGCATTCCCTATAAGGTCATCGGCGGCACCCGCTTCTTTGACCGGGCGGAAGTCAAGGATATGCTCTCCTACCTCTGCGTCATCAACAACCGGGCGGACGATCTGCGCCTGGCCCGGATTGTCAACAATCCTCCCAGAGGGCTGGGCGCCAAAACCATCGAAACCGTACAGCGTCTGGCGGAGGCGGAAAACAAGAGCCTTTACGATGTACTCAGCGACCCCTACAGCTACGCGCCGCTGGAAAAGAGCGCTCAGAAGCTTTTGCAGTTCAGCGCCCTGATTGAGGGCCTTTCCAAGCTGCTGGAAGACGGAATGAGCCTGCCGGAATTCTACGACGAGCTGCTGGTCCGCACCGGCTACGCGGATATGCTGACCGGCAAACCCACAGAGGAGAACAAAACCCGGCTGGAAAACGTCCGCGAACTGAAATCCAGCATTCACGCCTATATGGCCAATACCATGGAGCCCAGCCTGGCAGGCTTTCTGGAGGAGATCGCCCTGTACACCGATCTGGAGCAGTACAGTGAAGGGGACAACACCGTGGTGATGATGACGGTCCACTCCGCGAAGGGACTGGAATTTCCCCATGTTTTCCTGGTGGGCTTTGAAGACGGGCTGTTCCCCGGAATGCGGGCCATCGGCGACCAGGAGGAGATGGAGGAGGAGCGGCGTCTGTGCTATGTGGCCATCACCCGGGCCAAGGAGACCCTGACCATCAGCCATGCCCGCCAGCGGATGATCTACGGCCGGACTTCTTCCGCTTTGCCTTCCCGATTTTTGCGGGAGATTCCGGAAGAATGTATCGAAAAACGGGGAGGCTTCCGGGCGGAAGCACAGCGGTCCGTGGCCTATGAAAAGCGGCCGGTTCCCTCAAACGGTTATCTTTCCGGCGCCCTGCGGGCACATTCCGCCCCCTCGGCCCCGCTGCCGGACTACAACAAGGGCGATATGGTCATGCACGCCGCCTTTGGCAGAGGTCTGATCCTTTCCGTGGTGAAAATGGGCGGCGACGCCCTGCTGGAAGTGGCCTTTGATGACATCGGCACCAAGAAGCTGATGGCAAAAGCCGCCGGCGCACATATGAAAAAGCTGTAAAAGGTTTCTATTCTCCCCCTTTCCGGAATACACTGGCAGGGGAGGGATGCCCATGGTCCGTTTTCTGAAACGGGTGGCCGTCTGGCTGTTTTTGATATTCGTGGTGCTGCTGTCCGGGCTCCTGCTGTTTCGCAGCAAATATTCAGACACCCTGCGTCAGCTGGCGGAAACCCAGGTGAAGAACTCTTCGTCAGACCTGACAAATGATTCCCTGACAGAGCTTTTGCAGGGAAATGATGTACAGTACGATCGGATCGTCTATTTCGAAAAGGACCTGAACGGGAAAATCACCGCCATGAAAACCAACATCATGGAGGTAAACCGGCTGAAAACCCGGATTCTGGAGCTGGTGAACGGCCGCATCCTGGCCCTGGATACCACGGATCTGGGAATCCCCATCGGCAATCTTCTGTTTCCGGAGGTTTTCTCGGGAAAGGGCTTTGCCATCCCCATCCACATTCTGTCCATCCGGAACTCCGACGCCTCGTTCCGCAGCGAATTCCAGCAGGCGGGCATCAACCAGACCCTCCACAGACTTTTGATGGATGTTTCGGTGGATGTGAGCATCCTGGTGCTGGGACAGACGGAAAGCTTTTCCGTAAACAGCGAGGTAGTTGTGGCCGAAACCGTTATCGTGGGGGACGTACCGGATACATTTTTTAACTCAGGAGGCATTTATGGAACCCAAAGAGAGAATTCAGGAGCTGACAAAGCTTCTTAACGATGCCGGATACCGGTACTATGTGCTGGACGACCCGGATATGCCGGATTTTGAATACGACCGTCTTCTGCGGGAGCTGGAGGACCTGGAACAGGCGCATCCGGAATTCGCCCTGCCGGATTCTCCCACCAGGCGGGTGGGGGGCCAGGCGGTGAATACCTTCACCGAAGTCCGTCACCCGGTGCCGCTGATGAGCCTGCAGGACGTTTTCAGCATGGAAGAGCTGGATGATTTTCTCCGGCGCACCAGGCAGAGCCTTCCCCAGGCGGAATTTTCCGTTGAGCCCAAGATTGACGGCCTGTCGGTGGCCCTGGAATACGAGAATGGCCGTTTTGTCCGGGGCGCCACCCGGGGGGACGGGACAGTGGGGGAGGATGTAACGGAAAATCTGCGGACCATCCGCTCCATTCCCATGGTGCTGGAAAACGCGCCTGCCCGGCTCATTGTCCGGGGAGAAGTGTATATGCCCAAGAAGACCTTCCACGCACTGAATGACGCCCTGGAGGCGGCAGGGGAAAAGACCTTTGCCAACCCGAGAAACGCCGCCGCCGGCTCTCTGCGGCAGAAGGATTCCAGGGTCACGGCCAAGCGGAAGCTGGATATTCTGGTATTCAATGTGCAGCTGGCAGAGGGTATGACCTTTTCTGGCCATTGCGAAACGCTGGAATACCTGAAAAGCCTCCGTTTCAAGGTGATTCCCTACAAAAAGCTGTCCGATTCCGCAGAAATACGGCAGGAAGTTCTGCGCATCAACGAGGAGCGGGCGCATTTGCCCTGCGACATTGACGGCGCGGTGATCAAGCTGGATCACCTTTCCGACCGGGAAATCCTGGGTTCCACCGCCAAATTCCCCCGGTGGGCCGTTGCATACAAGTATCCTCCGGAAATCAAGCCCACAGTGGTGGAGGACATTGTGGTGCAGGTGGGCCGCACCGGCGTACTGACGCCCAAGGCGGTTGTGCGTCCTGTTCATCTGGCAGGCACCACCGTCACCAACGCGACCCTGCACAATCAGGATTTCATCTCCCGGCTGGATCTGCGCATCGGCGACACGGTGCGCATCCGCAAGGCAGGGGAGATCATTCCGGAAATTCTGGAGGTGGATCTTTCCAAACGTCCGGATGGGACGGAGCCCTATTTCCTGCCGAAAAACTGCCCGGTCTGTGGCGCCCCCGTGGAGCGGGATGAGGACGGCGCCTTCCTGCGCTGCACCGGTGCCGAATGTCCCGCCCAGCTGAGCCGGAACATCGCCCATTTTGTGAGCCGGGACGCCATGGACATTGAGGGCCTTGGCAGCGCTATTGTGGAAAGCCTCATTGCCCAGGGACTCATTTCCTCGCCCGCGGATATTTACCATCTGACCCTGGAGGAAATCTCCGGCCTGTGGAAATCCGGCACCACCGCCGGGAAAAAGCTGCTTGCCGCCATTGATGCAAGCAAACAGCAGGATGTTTCCCGACTGATCTACGCCCTGGGCATCCGCCAGGTGGGTGCCAAAACCGGAAAGAGCCTGGCAGCCGCTTTTGGTAGTCTGGATCAGCTGATGGAGGCCTCTTTGGAAGAACTCACCGCCGTACCGGACATCGGCGGCGTAACCGCAAAAAGCATCTATGATTGGTTCCGCCAGCCCCAGTCCCTGCACATGCTCCGCAGGCTCCGGGAAGCCGGGGTGAACTTTGAAAGCAAACGGGTAATCACCGATACCCGCCTTGCCGGAAAGACCATTGTGCTCACCGGAGCCCTTAGCCGGTTTACCCGGGAGGAGGCCACGGAAAAAATTGAGCTACTGGGGGGAAAAGCCTCCGGCTCCGTGTCCAAAAAGACCAGCTTTGTGGTGGCGGGAGAAAACGCCGGCTCCAAGGAGCGCAAGGCCCGGGAGCTGGGGATTCCCGTCCTCACCGAGGACGAATTCCTGGAAATGATCTCCGATTGAAAAAACAGCACCCTCCGAAGGGTGGGTGTCCGTAAGACAGTAACAGCCACAGCAGTGCTGAACTACTGTGGCTGTCCTGGTATTTTATCCTGTTAAGTGATAATATGGAGCCAAACAGACCTATGGCAGCACCGCATAATGGGGCAAGGAGATTCGGCCAGTGTTTTGGCACAAGCGAAAGTATGAAAAACGCGGGAATACTGGACGTATTTCCCATTTTTCATACTGCACGATTGGGGCAAAAGATCTGCCGAAGCCCGCAGTTCCCATTGTGCGGTGTTGCCGTATAAATCAGAATTCGGAGAGGCAACTTTTCACCGAAAGAGGATAAATACAAATCGTTCATGGGGGAAATCTTTATCATGAAGTTCATCCGTGTATTTCACCAAAGCCGAACATCTCAACAAAAAAATGGAGTTTTTCAAGGCATCAGTTCCTTTACACTTCATATCATCGCCATGCTTCTTATGCTGTGCGACCATCTTTGGGCGACTGTCCTTTCCCAATATGCCTGGCTTACCTGGGTGGGCAGGCTTGCTTATCCTATCTTTGCCTTTATGCTGGTGGAGGGCTATTTCCACACCCACAATTTGAAAAAATATTTGGGACGACTGCTCTTTTGGGCAATTCTCTCTGAGTTACCCTTCAACCTGATATACGGAGGAAGTCCGATTTATCCCTTCCACCAAAATGTACTATGGACATTCCTACTGGGCCTTTTATGTATTACCGTCATCGAAAAAACGCGCCATAAAGGAAAGCCTCTGCTGACTCTTATTGTCTTTTTGCTTTCAGCAGTAGCAGGCTATGCACTTGGTTTCCTTACTATGGTGGATTATTTTGGATATGGAATATGGATGGTACTGGTTTTCTACCTGTTCCGTGGAAGAAAATGGTGGTGCCTTCTGGGACAATTTGTTGGACTGTGCTGGATTAACGTGATGTTAATCGGAGGTCTGTCCGTTCCGGTACAAATCTTTGGACGCGAAATATTCATTGTACAACAGTCAATGGCATGTCTGGCACTCGCCCCCATATGGCTGTACAAGGGCAAACAGGGACCACATAACAAAATCATCCAAACCGGTTTTTACGTCTTTTATCCGGTGCATATGCTGATACTTTCACTGGCAGTACTTCTGTAGTGCCAGCTTGCTCCGGACCACTTTTCAAAACGCTCTTACCGCCCATCATAATTCCGGTTTGTTGAACCAGGGCGCACTTCTATATGGGTTGACCCCGTATGTGCGCTCTGCGAGGCGTAAGGCCCGGGAAGTGTCCGGGGCGTTGTCCGTCACTGCGTTCCGAACAAGGGACTGTATCCCTTGCCCTGCTTTGCGGCTGTCCTCTGAATGCAAAAGGCGTGACGAAAGTCACGCCTTTTGCATATCGTCCTAAAGGAAGGTGCTGTTTTTTATAGGCTGTAGTCCATGTCGTCGTATTGGGTGAAATCCATGGCTTTTGCCTTTACAGGGATCCGCTTAAAGGGATCATAGCGGAACCGCCGGCAGGATTCCTCCGGCTTTTTTATGCCTTTTTTCACGCAAAGCACCTGCCCGTCGCACAGCGCCACACCATGCCGGCAGTAGGAGCAGGCCCTGTCTATTTTTTTTCGGAATAGCATAGTGTCCTCCCGTTACCTTGGTTTCTGCCATTATACACCGGTTTCCGGAAAAATGCTACCCATTTTTTCAGGAACGGCAGCAGGAGAATCCCGGTCAGGCTCCAGGGGCAAACCGCCCCGGCAACGGAAACCAGGCAGGCGATGCCTTTGCCCCAGGCATAATACGTAAGATTCAGTCCCTTTGTCACAGAAACGGTTTGCAGCCCCACACACAGTCCGCCCAGGCTCATCAGCCCCGCCGCCACAGGAAGCCGCCATTCAGGGGGCAGCGTTCCAAGGGTGCAGCAGCCGTTGGTCAGCTCCAGCAGGCCGCCAACCACCGTTTTGAGCAGCGGATTTCCCGGCAGAATTCCTTCCAGAAATTCAAGCAGCACCCGAAACAGGATCACACTGACACAGATCTTTCCCATGGCTGCAGCGGCCTCCCCAAGCAGGTCTCCCCGGGAGGAATTTCCCACAGCCGCGGTGGTTTCCGGCTTTCCCGGCAGCAGCCGGGATGCCGTCCAGGCCCCCAGAATCTGCAGCAGCCACAGATACCAGCCCGCCCAGAAGAACTTCAATTGGGGCGCCACAATGCCAAAGAGAAAGGCGGGCCCCACATTGCTGCAATAGCCCAAAAGCCGCTGGGCGTCTTTTTTGCCCAGCCGGCCTTCCCGGTAGGCCGCCCCGATACAGCCGGCTCCCGCGGGATAGCCTCCCAGAAACGCGGGGATCAGCAAGGATTCCGCCCCCGCCGGTATGGAAAACAGCCGCCCCAGAAACCGGGAACCCCTGCCTCCGGTGCCCCAAAGCAGCCGGGTCAGAAGGGAAGACAGCACCCAGAAGGGCAGCAGAGCCGGAATGACGGAACACAGACACAGCCGGATTCCCTCCGATGCCCCCTGAAGGGCCGTGCCGCTGTCCAGAATCAGCAGCAGCATCCCCAGAATCACCGACCCGGCCATTGCTTTTTTCATGGGCCTCACCTCAAAAGAATCTATGCAAATTGGGGCCGCTCCATTCATAGGTTAAAAACCATAGGGAGGTGGGCGCAGTGAAACAAAAAAGGGACCTGCTCAGCTATCTTACCACGGACCCGGAGCTGCCGGGAGAACTGCTTCCGGGCCAGAGCCTTGTGGAACTGGCAGGGGACAGCCGGGTCCTCATCGAAAATCATCACGGGGTAGTGGAATACAGCCCCTGCCGGATCGGGGCGGCGGTGCGCTTTGGTAGGGTACTGGTCTGCGGCCATTGCCTGGAACTGGTCCAAATGACACGGGAGCAGCTTGTAATCACAGGCAAGGTGGAAAGCATCACCCTGATTCGAAAGGAGAAATCATGAATTTCTGGCACAGCCTTGCAGGGGAGGTTGCCGTAGAGCTTCTGACCGCAGACCCCGCAGGCGTTCTGGAAGCGATTGCGGTCCGAAACATCCCCTTATATCAGGTGCAGCCTACCGGCGAACTGACCGTAACCTTCCGAATCCGGCGCAGGGATTATCGGAAGCTGAAGGCGCTTACCCGCCGCAGAGGGGAAAAACTGACACTCAAACGCAGATTGGGGATCTACTGGCGCATCAAAGGGCTCAAAACCCGGCCGGTGCTCCTGTTGGGGCTTGCCTTCGCGCTGGCCGCCTGTCTGTGGATTCCCACCAGAGTGTTCTTTTTCCGGGTGGAGGGGAACCGGCGGGTTCCCACCGGGCAGATCCTCTCCGCGGCAGAGGACTGCGGCATGACTTTCGGTGCCAGCAGACGATTGATCCGCAGCGAGAAGGTGAAAAACCGGCTCCTGTCCGCCCTGCCGGACCTTAAATGGGCGGGTATCAACACCCAGGGCTGTGTGGCCGTCATCCGGGTGGCGGAGAAACCGGAAACCGTTCCCATGGAGCCAGAGCGCGCCGGGCTGTGCCACATTGTAGCGGCACGGGACGGCATCCTCACGTCCCTCACCGTTACCTCCGGCACCGCCCTGTGTACACCGGGGCAGGCGGTGGTGGAGGGCCAGGTGCTCATTTCCGGCCTGACGGACTGCGGCATTGCCATAAAAGCCCAGGCGGCCCAGGGGGAGGTCAGCGCCCTTACCGCCAGGTCCATCCGGGCTTTTACACCGGAAACCCGGCTCAGACGGGGCACACCTCAGAAAAAAATCCGGCGCTGGAGCTTGATTCTCGGAAAAAAACGCGTAAAATTATGGTTTGGTAGTGGAATTTGGGATGCGGAATGTGGTAGAATGTATCGGGAGTATCCGCTGTGCCTGCCGGGAGGCTTTTGCCTGCCTGTGACGCTGGCCGCGGAGGAACTGACCGTGAGCGACCTGTGGGAGGAAACGCTTCCCGCGGAAGAAGCCCAGGCCCAGCTCCAAAGCTTCGCGAAGAATACCCTTCTGGCGGCAATGCTGGGCGGTACCCTTCAAAAATCTACGGAAACCCTCTCCCGGGATCAGGGCGCGTATCTTCTGACAGGATTCTATTCCTGCCGGGAGGTCATCAGCCGTCCCAAGTGGGAGCAGATAGGAGATATGCATGATTAAGGAAACGGAACGAATCGTAAACGCCGAACGGGTAGAGGACCTGATCGCGGTTTTCGGTTCCTTTGACGAAAACGTACGCCGGATCGAGGATGCCCTTTCGGTCCGCATCATCAACCGGGGCACAGACCTGAAGGTGACCGGCGATGAAGAGATGGTGGATAAGGCCGTGCGGACCCTGGAGGGGCTGCTGTCCATTGCCTCCCGGGGAGAGACCATCGATGAGCAGCGGGTGCGCTACCTCATCACCCTGGTCAGCGAGGGGCATGAGGATCAGATCTCCCAAATAGCCAGGGATGTGGTGTGCATCACCGCCAAGGGCAAGCCCATTAAGGCGAAAACCGTGGGCCAGCAGACCTATATGAAGGCCATCGGGAAAAACACCGTCACCATCGGCGTGGGTCCCGCCGGCACCGGAAAAACCTATCTGGCGGTTGCCGCCGCCGTTTCGGCCTTCCGGGAACGAACCGTCAACCGGATCATCCTGACCCGCCCCGCGGTGGAAGCCGGTGAGCGTCTGGGCTTTCTGCCCGGAGATCTGCAGAATAAAGTGGACCCTTATCTGCGGCCCCTGTATGACGCTCTCTACGACATGCTGGGAGCGGAAACCTTCCAGAAGTATCAGGAGCGGGGCTCCATCGAAGTGGCGCCCCTGGCCTATATGCGGGGCCGTACCCTGGACGACAGCTTTATCATTCTGGACGAGGCCCAGAATACCACCCGGGAGCAGATGAAAATGTTCCTGACCCGCCTTGGCTTCGGGTCCAAAATCGTCATCACCGGCGATGTAACCCAGATCGACCTGCCGGACGACAAGGTTTCCGGTCTCAAGGATGCCATACGGGTACTGGACGGGGTGGAGGACATTGCCATCTGCAGGCTCACCTCCGCGGATGTGGTGCGCCACGCCCTTGTTCAGAAAATCATCAACGCCTACGAAAAGACGGCGGAGAAGCCGAAGGTATCCAAACCCAGCAATCATTTTCAGGGAAAATATCAAAGGAAGAGATAACATATGAGAAACAAAATCAATCTGGTGTTTGAAGACGGCGGTCTGAAGCGCCTGCCCATTGCCGCCAATATCAAAACCTGCATCAACGCTGTTTTGAAGCAGGAGGGCGTTCCCGTCAAGTGCGAGATCAATGTGCTGGTCACGGATGACAAGGGGATTCAGACCATCAACCGCACCGCCCGGAACATTGACAAACCCACGGATGTGCTGTCGTTTCCCATGTTTGAACTGGCCCCCGGAGAGCTGCCCGGAGACTGGGCCCCGTTCCAGGATCCGGATACCGGCCTGGTGCCCCTGGGCGATATGTGCATTTCCCTGGAGCGGGCGGTGGCCCAGGCTCAGGAATTCGGCCACACCACCCGCCGGGAAGTGGGCTATCTCACCATTCATTCCATGCTGCACCTTCTGGGCTATGACCACCTGGACGAAGGTCCTCAAAAACGCCAGATGCGGGCAAGAGAAGAGGCCATCGCCTCTGAGATCCCCGGCATGAGCCGGAAATAAGGAGAAAACATGAAAACAAAATCTGCTATGATCACCATCTGCGGCCGGCCCAATGTGGGCAAATCCACGCTGACCAATTACCTGGTAGGGGAGAAGATCACCATCGTTTCCAACAAACCCCAGACCACCCGGAACCGGATCTGCGGCATCGTCACCCGGGACGACACCCAGTATGTCTTTGTGGATACCCCCGGTTACCACCGCTCCCGCACCAAGCTGGGAGACTACATGGTAAACACCGTCCGGGAATCCATTGCGGATGTGGATCTGACCCTGCTTGTGGTGGAACCCATCGCCTCCATCGGTCCCCAGGAAGAGGGGCTGATTGAGAAGATCCGGGCCAGTCACTGCCCCGCGGTGCTGGTCATCAATAAGATCGATACCGTAGAAAAGGATACCCTGCTGGAAGTCATTGCCAAGTATTCCCAGGCAGCCTCCTTCGATGACATCCTTCCCATCAGCGCCAAAACCGGTGACGGGGTGGAGGAGCTTCTGCGCGTCTGCGGCAAATACGCCCAGGAAGGCCCCTTCCTGTTCCCGGACGACATGACCACCGATCAGCCCGAGCGGCAGGTTATGGCGGAAATCATCCGGGAAAAGCTTCTGTGGTGCCTGGACAAGGAGATTCCCCACGGCACCGCTGTGGAGATCACCAAATTCTCCGAGCGGGACAGCGGCATTATCGACATTGACGCCACCATCTACTGTGAAAAGGCCAGCCACAAGGGCATCATCATCGGCAAACAGGGCGCCATGCTGAAGAAAATCTCTTCCATGGCCCGGGCCGACTGTGAAAAGTTCATGGGCACCAAGGTCTACCTGACCACCTGGGTCAAGGTCAAGGAAAACTGGCGGGACAGTGATTTCCTTGTGAAAAACTTCGGCTACCGGGACTAACATTATTTCCCAGACTAGCTTTTCCCTCCGGAGCAAACACTGATTCCGGGAGGGATGACCATGAATGCCAGCGATTACTGGACTTTATTTCTGGAAACCGGCGCGCCGGAAGCCTATCTATCCTATTTGACCACACGCAGAATGGAGAAAGACCATGTATTTGACAGTTCGGGCCATCGTCCTGAGGGTATCGGATTACAATGACCGGGACGCCCTGCTGACGGTGCTGACCCAGAATTACGGGAAGCTCACCATCAAGGCCCGGGGCCTTCGGCGGAAAAACAGTCCTCTGATCGCGCCCTGTCAGCTGCTGGCCTACGGGGAATTTACGCTCTTCGAATATCAGGGGAAGTACACCATCAACGAGGCCCGTGCTCTGGAGCTTTTCCAGGGGCTGCGCAGGGAGCTGACTCTGCTGTCCCTGGGCAGTTATTTTGCCCAGGTAACGGAGCTTATCTCCCAGGAAGATATGCCCAACCCGGAGCTCCAGTCCCTGCTGCTCAACAGCCTCTACGCCCTTTCGGAACTCAAAAAACCGGAAGCTCTGGTAAAAGCGGTTTTTGAGCTGCGCAGTGCCTGCCTGGCGGGCTACACCCCCGAGCTCTTCGGCTGCCATGTCTGCGGGAATCAGGCCCCGGACCGGTTTGATCTGAGCCAGGGGCGCCTGGAATGCCGGGCCTGCCGGGATCAGGGCAGCCAGGGCATCCGCATTCCCATAACCCGGGAAGCGCTGGAGGCCATGCGCTATATCTGTTTGTGCGGCCCCAAGCGGCTCTTTTCCTTCCGATTGAGTCCCGAGGCCCTGAACTGCCTGGGTTCCGTTACGGAGGGGTACTTATCCACCCAGCTGGAGCACGGCTTCTCCACCCTGGATTTTTACCGCTCTTTGTATGCGCCGGATTTCTGCGCAAACAGTCCAAAGGAGAACATATATGACTGAACTATACCAAAAATCCCTGGCAAAGCTGGAACTTGGTCAGGTTTTGCAGATGCTTTCCCAGTGTGCCGGCAGTGAAGGCGGCAAAGCGGCCTGCCTGGCGCTCAAGCCGGAATCCGATCTGGACACCGTTAGAGAGCTGCTGGATCAAACCACTGCCGCCTCGGACCTCTGCGCCCGAAAGGGGAACCCCACCTTCGGCGATGTGACGGATGTTTCCGCCAGCCTGGAACGGGCAGACCGGGGCGGAAGCCTTCAGCCCGTGGAGCTTCTGCGCATCGCGGGCATCCTGCGCTGCGCCCGGAACATCAAGGGGTTTGTATCCGAGGATGATCCCAAGACGGTTCTGGACAGCCTGTTTGATGCCCTGACCCCCAACAAATACCTGGAAGACAAAATCTACGGCGCCATCCTCTCGGAGGATGAGATCGCGGACAATGCCTCCCCGGAGCTTTCGGACATCCGGCGGCATATGCGCATCCAGGCAGCCAAAATCCGGGACAGCCTGCAAAAGGTCATCTCGTCCCCGGCCTACGCCAAGTTCCTTCGGGAGCCCATCATCACCATCCGTCAGGGCCGGTATGTGGTTCCCGTCAAGTCCGAGTGCAAAAATGACGTTCCCGGCCTTGTCCACGATGTATCGGCCACCGGCTCCACCTATTTTGTGGAACCCATGTCCGCGGTAAACGCCAACAATGCTCTGCGTGAGCTGGAGCTGAAGGAAAAGAAGGAGATTGAACGGATTCTTGCAGAGCTCTCCGCGGAGGCGGCCGGCTACGCCGAGGCCATCCGGCTGGACACCGCCATGCTCATTCAGCTGGATGTGATCTTCGCCAAGGCAAAGCTGGCCTACCGGATGAATGCCTGGGCACCCATTATGAATGACCAGGGCAGGGTAGAGCTGCGTAAGGCCCGGCACCCTCTGATCGACCCCAAAAAGGTGGTTCCCATTTCTCTTCGGCTGGGATCCGACTTTGATACCATGATCATCACCGGACCCAATACCGGCGGCAAAACCGTCACTCTGAAAACCATCGGCCTGCTGACCCTGATGGCAGAGTGCGGCCTCCATGTGCCGGCAGGGGACGGCAGCACCCTCTCCACCTTTGATGCCATTCTTGCGGACATCGGCGACGAGCAGTCCATTGCCCAGAGCCTTTCCACCTTCTCCGGCCATATGCGCACCATTGTGGATGTGGTGGCCCAGTGCGACGGCAGAACCCTGGTGCTCTATGACGAGCTGGGCGCCGGTACCGACCCTGCCGAGGGCGCGGCCCTGGCCATTGCCCTTATCGAGTTCAGCCGGAAAATGGGCTCCCGTGTGGTGGCCACCACCCACTACGCGGAGCTGAAGCTGTACGCCATGCGGACCAAGGGGGTCATCAATGCCTCCTGTGAGTTTGACGTGGAGACCCTGCAGCCCACCTATCGGCTGCTGATCGGCATTCCGGGGAAATCCAACGCCTTTGCCATCTGCCGGAAGCTGGGCCTTTCTGAGGATATTCTGAAGGAAGCCGGCGATCTGGTGGGCAAGAGTGACAAGGATTTTGAGGATGTGCTTACCCAGCTGGAACAGCAGCGCCAGCAGATGGAGGCCGCCCGGATGGAAGCGGAACGCCTGAAACAGGAGACTGCCCGGATCAAGCAGCAGAGCGAGGAATACAGCGCCCAGCTGCAAAAAGAGAAGGACAAAGCCATGGAGTCGGCCAGAAGGGAAGCCCAGGCCATCATTGAAGAAGCACGGGCTGCCGCCAATGCCGCCTCGGAAGAGCTGAAAGCTCTGCGCAAGCAGCTTACAGCCGGGGCCGATACCACCGGCGTCAACCAGCGTCAGGCAGAGCTGCGCCGGGTGCTGAACGAGACCGAGGACAAAATCCGTGCCCAGGCACCCAAGAAGGAGCGGCCCAAGGCAACCCGGGGGATCCTGGTGGGCGACACCGTGGAGCTTCTCAAGCTGGGCACCAAAGCCAGTGTTCTGGCCATCAACAAGGACGGTACCTATCAGCTCCAGGCCGGCATTCTGAAATTGACCGCCAAGGCGGATGAGATCTATCTGCTGGAGCATGAAAACCCCTATGCGGCCAAGGGCGGCCGTCCCGCCCATTCCGGCAGGGAAATGAAGATGACCGCCATGCCCGCGGAGGTGGACCTTCGGGGCATGGACGCGGTGGAGGCCATCTGTGTGCTGGACCGCTACCTGGATGAAGCCATGCGGGCGAAGCTCAGTTCCGTCCGAATTATACACGGAAAAGGCACCGGTGTGCTGCGCAACGCCGTCCAGCAGAGCCTGAAACGCAACAAATTTATCAAAAAATTCCGATTAGGGCAATACGGTGAGGGCGAAGACGGCGTAACCATTGCAGAATTTATCTGAATCGACTATTTTTTGATCAATTCGACAAAAGCTCCAAAAGTAATTGGTTGACAATTCATAAGAAAAAGGTTATTATTTATACAGACCCGTCACTTCTCAGAGATGTGATGAAAAGGAGTGTATGTTATGTTTAGCAAAGAAGTTGTCGTTCGCTGTGAGTCCGGTCTGCACAACAAGCAGGCTACATACTTTGTTCAGAAGGCGAATGAGTTCGACAGCAGCATCTGGCTGGAATCCGGCAACCGGAAGATGAACGCGAAAAGCCTGCTGGGCATTATGTCCCTAGGCATTGTTTCCGGATCCGCCGTTACGCTGAGTGCCGTCGGTTCCGATGAGGAAGCCGCGGTCACCGCTCTGGAAACCCTGCTCCAGCGGGACGTTTATTGATTGGAACGATGCATGCCGCCTCTTTGCCAAACGCGAAAGAGGCGGCTCTTTTTTGGTGATCACATGACATTTGACGAATTAAAGGAAAAGGCCCTGTCGCTGCCCTATGCTCCCGGCGTGTATATTATGCGGGATAAAACGGATAAGGTCATCTATGTGGGCAAGGCGAAAAAGCTGAAAAACCGGGTCAGCCAGTATTTCCAGGACACGGCGTCCCATACACCCAAAACCAGAATGATGGTCAGTAAAATCGACCACTTTGATACCATTGTGGCCGCCAGCGAATTCGAAGCCCTGGTTCTGGAGTGCTCTCTCATCAAACGGTATCTGCCAAAATACAACATTCTTCTGAAGGACGACAAGGGCTATCCCTACCTGCGTCTGGACCGGAAGCAGCTTTACCCCCGCCTGACCCTCGTTTCCAAAATCGCCGATGACGGAGCGGAGTATTTCGGCCCCTACGGCAGCAGAGGCGTGACCAACAGCTTGCTGGAAGCGGTTCTGATGACCCTGAAGCTTCCGCGGTGCACCCGGCAGTTTCCCCGGGATGTGGGCAAGGACCGTCCCTGTCTCAACTATCACATGAATCAGTGCGAAGGCTGGTGTCAGGAGAATCAAAGCGCCGTCCGTTACCGGGAGCGTGTGGAGCTGGCCCGTCAGCTTTTGAAGGGCAACTATAAATCCGCTGCGGAATCCATCCGCACCGAGATGCTTGCCGCCGCGGAAAAGCTGGATTTTGAGGTAGCCGCGGCTCTGCGGGACCGGCTTACCGCCGTGGAAGCACTGGGGCAGAAGCAGCTGGTCACTGCCGGAAGCCTGGCGGACACCGATGTGGTGGGCTACGGCGAAACGGAAGCCAAAGCCTGTTTTGCGGTGCTCCATTTCAGCGGCGGAAATCTGCTGGACAAGGACTACGATGTGTTCCCAAAGCCGGACAACCCCCAGGAGGCTGTTTCCAGCCTGATGAAGCAGTATTATCTCAGCAGAGGCCTGGCGCCCAAAAACGTTCTGCTGCCTTTTGAGATAGAGGACAGCGAGCTGTTCTCCTCCCTTATGGAGCAGCAGTTCGGCAGAAAGAGCAGAATCCGGATCCCCCAGAAGGGGGACAATATGCGCCTTGTGGAGCTTGCCAACAAAAACGCCTTTGAGGAGGCCCAGCGGCTGACGGATAAGGACGAACGCATGAATGCTACCCTCATCACCCTGGGCAAAATGCTGGCCGTTCCCGTACCCGGCCGCATGGAATCCTTTGATATTTCCAACATCTCCGGCACGGATATTGTGGCAAGCATGGTGGTTTTTCAGGACGGAAAGCCCAGAAAAAGCGACTACAAGCGATTCAAGATCGAGGGTCTGCCCGGCCAGGACGACTATGCCTCCATGCGCCAGGTGGTAACCCGGCGGTTTGTCCATTACAAGGCGGGGGACAGGGGCTTTGACACGCCTCCGGATCTTTTGCTCATTGACGGCGGTGTCAATCACGCCAATGTGGCCCTGGAAGCGCTTCAGGCGCTGGATCTGTCCTTTCCCGTGTTCGGTATGGTCAAGGATGACCGGCACCGTACCCGGGCACTGGTGACCCCTGACGGAATGGAAATCCGAATTGACAACAATCAGGCCATTTTTTCCCTGATCGGTTCCATTCAGGAGGAGACACACCGCTTTGCCATTACCTACCACCGGCAGCTGCGTAGCAAGCGGCTGCGGTATTCCGAGCTGGACGGCATTCCCGGCATCGGCCCAAAACGGAAGCAGGAGCTGCTGAAAGCCTTCGGCTCTCTCACCGCCATGTCCGAGGCTTCGCTGCCGGAACTGGAACGGCTGCTGCCCAAAGACGCGGCAGACGCCGTATACCGGCATTTTCAGAACAAGAAATCGGGACAGTAAGGGCACACCGGAACCAAAGTACCGTATAAATCCCGGAAAACAGGAAAGAATTGGGAGAAAAGACTATGCGCGTTATCACAGGAAAAGCAAAAGGAATCTCTTTGAAAACGCCCCGGGGGATGCTCACCCGTCCCACCGCGGACCGGGTGAAAGAGGCCCTGTTCAGCATCATCCGCTTTTATGTGCCCGGCGCCCGGGTACTGGACCTGTTCGGCGGCACGGGCCAGCTGGGAATTGAAGCCCTGAGCCAGGGCGCGCAGTACGCTGTATTTGTGGATGCCCGGGAGGATGCCTGCGGTCTGATCCGGGAAAATCTGAAGCGGACCCATCTGGAGAATCAGGCCAGCGTTCTGCGCTGCGACTATATGGAGTATCTCCGCCGATGCAGAGAACGCTTTGACGTGATCTTCCTGGATCCCCCTTACGCGGAAGATTTTCTGGAAAACGCCCTGAACCGGATAACAGAAATTGACATTTTGCGTTCGGGTGGTATAATAGTTGCGGAACGTCCTTTGGGAAAGGAACTTCAGCAGGAATTCCCGGGCTATTCCCGTTCCAAAGACTACAAATACGGAAAAACGCTTCTTACCCTTTACACAAAAGAGGAAGCGCTGGAAGAGTAATCTATGAAAACTGCCATTTATCCGGGTTCTTTCGACCCGGTTACCAGCGGTCACCTGGATATTATCCGCCGGGCAGCCAATATCTTCGACCGGCTGATTGTCTGTGTCATGGTAAACGCGGGCAAGCATCCCATGTTTTCTCTGGAAGAGCGTGTGGAGCTGATCCGCCGTGTCACCGCGGATCTTACCAATGTGGAGGTTGACGGCTCCAGCGAGCTTTTGGCCGAATACGCCCGGCGTCGGGGAAGCTGTGTTGTGGTCAAGGGACTGCGGGCCGGCTCCGATTTTGAAAATGAATTCCAGATGGCGCTGATCAACCGCAAAATCAATCCCGAGCTGGATACCATGTTTCTGACAGCCAACAGCCAGTATATGTATCTGAGCTCCAGCCTGGTAAAGGAGCTGGGCTCCTACAATGCGGATCTGAAGGATTTTATTCCCGAACCCATTATCCCCGACTTCCGCAGACGACTGGAAGAGCGGAAACTACAAAACAAATGAACTTAGGAGGATTACGATATGAGCACCAATATTGAAGACATCATTGGTTCCCTGTACGATATGGTTCAGGATGCCCGCACCATGCCCCTGGCGGCAGACAAGTGCATTCTGGAGCGGGATCGGGTACTGGATATGCTGGACGAGGTCATTGCCCAGATGCCCGGCGAACTGAAGCAGTCCCGCACCATTGTGGAATCCCGCAACGAGCTGATCAACCAGGCCCGCCGGGAGGCAGAGGGAATCCTCCGTCAGGCTCAGGAGCAGGCCCAGGCCCTTGTCACCAAGGAAGCAATCTACGAAGAAGCCAGAAAGCGCAGCGAAGAGCTGATTGCCCAGACCCAGAACCGCGTTCTACAGCTGCGGAAGGCCGGCAACGACTACATGGACGATGCCCTGCGTCAGACCGAAGAGACCATCGCCCAGGCCCTCAGCGATGTTCGGGACACCCGTATGCGGTTCCGCACCGTCACAGAGGCACAGCAGCAGCAAACTCAGCAGCCCCAGCGCAAGGCTGCGCCCAACGTGGATGTAGAGATGTGATTTTCTCCCGGAAGGTTCACCCCCTTCCGGGATTTTTCCATTGAGCCGTCAGACATTTTTGGTCCGGCGGCTTCTTTTTTGCCTTTCCGAAGAATAGACTGACTCAGAAAAGGAAAGGGGAGAGGAGTTATGCTGGTCAATCAGAAACCAACGGGCAGGGCATCCACAATGGCAGGCGGCATTGCCTGGGGAACGGCCTGGGCAATGCTGCTGACGGCAGGTTTGGGCGCCCTTCTGGCATTCTTTGTCAGCAGGGAGGTGGTGCGTCAGGAAAACCTGGGCTATGGCGTGATGGTCATACTGTTCCTGGGCGGAGCCATGGCATTTGGAGCCTCCTACAGACGGATCAAGCGCCGCAGACTTCTGGTATTTGTCCTGTCGGCAGTGGGATTACTGGGCAGTCTGACGGCATTAACGGCGCTGTTTTTCGGTGGGCAGTTTGAGGGAATTTTCCCTACGGCAATGCTGATAATCGGTGGCAGCGGGACTGCGTTTCTCCTTTCTTCACGAAAGGAAGCAGGGGGAAAACACCGGAAAATCGGAAAGCATTTTCGTTAAATTGCACAAAAGAAGGGGAGGGGTAAAAGATATTTACCCCTAATTCAATTTTGCACGTTTTCGTGCAATGATTCTTTTTGGCACAAAAACAGGCATTTCTGGCAATAAAATGCCCAAAAACAGCATAATGGTAAAAACATTCGTTCGATTATAAACATTGTTTACATAACAAAATTGACATAAAAATTGTCAGAATCTACAAAAAAATCTATTTTGGCTAATAATACTTGAATTTTTGTAAAAAACGGAGTATAGTATGTCTGTATTCGAACGCAGTGGAACCGCCTGTATCCTGCACCTTTTCTCCCGAAGGAGGATGGTGCCGTGAAGACTTTGCAAAGCCCGTTCTGCCGGGAGTTCTTTTATCGGCGCTGCAGGCTGGATTTTTTCTGGATTGCCGGACTGTGTTTTGGGTATGCGGTTGGCCGCCTGTGTCAGGAGGTTCCGCTTCCTCAGGTGTTTGTGCCGGATCCCGGAAGCCTGCTTTCAGCCCTGTTTTCTCTTGCATTCGGTCCTTTGGTTTCCTTTCTTCTGGCTCTGGTTTTTCCCTGGCAGATCCTTTTGTGGATTGCTTTTTTGCGGGGCGCCGCATTGACATTTGTTTGGTGTGTGCTGTATGGAGTCTTCCGGCCGGCCGGTTGGATCTTCTGTCCGATTCTGCTGCTGGCGGAGCTTTTGATGACTCCCATTCTTTTCTTTCTTTGGCTTCGGCTGCTGTCCGGATCCTGGGAACGCGCGGTTTATGTGCTGCTTCTGTGTCTCAGCTGTGCCGCGGCAGTGGGCTTTATCAGCTATTGTATGGTTATGCCGGTTTCGGCATTTCTGATAGATGGTGCTTTTGGGGGCCTGGCCTCCTGAAAATGCCAAAATTTATAAGGATAGGGTATTTCGGTACATGCTGGACATTATTCAAGCGTACGAGAACTATCTCGTAAAGGTTAAGCAAGCATCGGATAATACCATCTCGTCGTATATGCGTGATATTCGGCAGTTTTCCGAATGGATGCTCGTGGGTGGTTGTTCCGACATTGTCAATGCCACACAAGTGAATATCCGGGACTATCTGGCAGATTTGCAGGCACAAGGCAAATCCGGCGCTACTGTCTCCCGCTGCCTGGCAAGCCTGAAAAACTTCTATGCCTATGCCGTATCCAGTGGCTTCCTGGAGGTTTCTCCCGTTTCGGCGGACATTCATGTCCAGCGGGGAGAAAAGAAGCTCCCGCAGATTCTTTCCGGAAAAGAGGTAGAGCTTCTGCTGGCTCAGCCCTCCTGCGTAGACCCCAAAGGCTATCGGGACAAGGCCATGCTGGAAGTGATGTATGCCACCGGAATGCGGGTAACCGAGCTGATCAGCCTCAATGTGGAGGACGTTAACCTGGAGCTTGGCGTTGTCAAGTGCCACAGCGGTAAGAAGTCCCGTGTAATTCCGCTGTATCCCGCCGCTCAGAAAGCGCTCTCCGTGTACCTGACGGATGTGCGCTCTACCATGATTTCCGATGTTTCCGAGCAGGCGCTGTTCGTAAATATTGGCGGCACCCGCATGAGCCGTCAGGGTTTTTGGAAAATTCTCAAATTCTATCAGGCGAAGGCAGGAATCGAAAAAGAGATTACGCCCCACACTCTGCGCCACAGCTTTGCGGTGCATCTGCTGGAAAACGGTGCGGATTTGGGCTCTCTGCAGGAGCTTATGGGACACAGCGATATTTCTTCCACGCAGATGTATGCGCACCTGATCAATCAGAAGATCAAAAATGTATATCAAAAGTGCCATCCCAAGGCATAAAAAGAAGCACCTGCCCGTTTGCAGGTGCTTCTTTTCCGTTTCTGCTCAAATTCCGGTCATGGCTGCCAGCACATCCACTTCCATCTGCTGGATGCTCTTGCGCATGGCCAGGCCCTCACTGATGTCTACATCTGTATAGCTGCCGTCCCGGGTGCAGACAATCCGGTTGGTCTTTCCCTGCAGCAGCAGCTCAACTGCCATATAGCCCATCTTGGTGGCATTCACTCTGTCCCGGCCGGAAGGGGAGCCGCCTCTCTGAATGTGGCCAAGAACGGTCACACGGGGATCCAGATCAATGGCATCCTTGATTTTCGCGGCAATGTCGATGGCCTTACCGGCGCCCTCTGCCACAACGATCATGTAGTGGGTAAACCCGTTAAACCGGGCCTGACGGATTTTTTCAATCACATCCCGTTCAAAATCGATGGGTTCCTCCGGAACCAGAACGGCGGTGGCGCCGCAGGCAAGCCCCACATACATCGCCAGGTATCCGGCATTGCGGCCCATAACCTCTACCACGGAGCAACGCTCGTGGGACTGCATGGTATCCCGCAGCTTATCGATGCACTCGATGGCCGTATTGGCCGCCGTATCAAAACCAATACAGTAGTTGGTGCAGCTGATGTCGTTATCTATGGTGCCAGGAATACCAATCACATTGATGCCGTACTTACTCAGCGCCATGGCGCCCCGGAAGGTGCCGTCGCCGCCGATGGCAATGATGTTGTCCAGACCCAGGAATTTGCAGGTGGAAACCGCCTTGCGCTGGCCCTCCTCGGTCATGAACTCCTTGCTCCTGGCGGTGTAGAGGATGGTGCCGCCCCGGTTAATGGTGTGGGCCACACTCTTTTCGTCCAGCTTCACAATGTCACCGCTGATCAGGCCGTTCCAGCCTCTGCGAATGCCGTAGCACTCCAGGCCATGATAAAGCGCGGTGCGAACAACCGCCCGAACACAGGGATTCATGCCGGGAGCGTCGCCGCCGCTGGTCAGAACGCCAATTCTTTTTACACCCATGATAAGACCTCCTCAGGGTTTTTCTATGCCTATATTTTACAAAAAAACTCAATTAAAGTAAAGAGAAATTTCATTCCTCTTGCATATTGCCGTTGAGAGAATTATAATGGGACAAAAGGAGGCGGCAAAATGTATTTTGAATCTCTGTGCAAGGCTTTTGCGAGCCTACCCCAGGTAGAAGCCCTGGCTTTGGGCGGTTCACGGGCAGGGGAGCAGTATGACGAAAAATCAGACTATGATCTGTATATATACTGCACCGAGGTACCACAGGAATCCGTCAGGCGTCAAATCCTTTCCGAATACTGCAATTATATGGAACTCGGAAATCAATTCTGGGAGCTGGAAGATGACTGCGTCCTGCGAAACGGGATCCCGATTGACATTCTCTACCGCAATCTTTCGGATTTTATCCGGGACGTTGCCTCCGTAGCGGAAGAGCATTGGGCCCGCAACGGCTACACCACCTGTATGTGGCACAATCTTTTGCACAGCAAGGTGCTTTTTGACCGGAACGGCACGTTCCGGTCTGCCCAGGAGCGCTTTGATGTGCCATATCCGGAACCGCTTCGCGCCAATATCATTCGCAAAAACCTCAGACTTTTAACGAAAAATCTTCCGTCTTATGATGTTCAGATTGAAAAAGCGGTCTGCCGGGGGGACCTGGTCAGCGTGAACCACCGTACAGCAGCGTTTTTAGAGTCCTACTTCGACATTTTGTTCGCCTTGAACAGAATGACACACCCGGGCGAAAAGCGGATGGCTGCCTTTCTGAAGGCGCACGCGGACATCCTTCCGTGGGATTTTGAAGAAACGATGAACACGCTGTTTGCCAGCCTGTTCGCCTCTCCCCAGTCTGTTCCAGCCATTCTGGATACACTGATTCAGAATCTGACCGACATTCTGCCGGAAGCATACAGGCAGGTCCAGCGGGGAGAAGCGCTTTCGTGTGTTAACAGTGATTGTCTTAAAATCTAAGAGAGGGGACAGGATGATGTTTCTGACGGCAACTCAACAGATGGACGATGTGTTTACGGAAGCAATCACATCCTTATTAAAAACCCTGTCGGCTTTGCTTGGACTGGCAATCGCAACAGGATTCATATGGATTCTAATCGTGGCTGCACTTGTTACATGGGTAGTTAAAAAGGTCTGGTATGCAGGTTCGAAAAAGAATGAACCCAAGTACAGGCGATACGAAGAAAACGAAGATTGGCTCACAAGGTCCCAAAGAAGACAGGAGATACGTTTTGAGAATGCATCACCGCCCAAGGCTCCCAACGCAATCAAGTCCAGAAACATACAGAAAAAAGAACAGATGCATTGGTACATGTCGGATGATGTTGGAAAGACCTGGTATCCTACCGGATGGACGCTAAATCAGGAAACAGGTCTTTGGGAACCCCCGGACTATATGAAGTAAACCCAAAAAGCAAACTATGCTGTTTTCAGGATCAAGAAGAAATACTCCCGCCGTGGACGATACGATTCCAAGTGCCGGCTATGCGGGAGCGTTTCATTTTGCCGCAGTACATTAAGACTTCAATAAAATCAGGTTGACAAAGGACAGGAAAATGGCTATCTTTGAGAAAAGAACATTCTAGGAAAGGATAAAATGGAACTGCTAGGGGAGCCGGGTGATTGGATCATCGAACGCAACAAAATAGAAATTTTTATTGCGTTCTGAATCCAGGAGAAAAGAATTTTATAAATTATGGTTAAAGAGGGTTTTTCGGACTACCATAGTCAAGTTAAAATGATAGTTTGCCGCTCCCAGCCGGAGCGGGCGGGTTCGCTACCGCTTCCGGCTGGGAGCGGCAACGTATACATTGGTCACAGTTGAATTAGGAGCGTCCTTGAAACCCTCTTTTGCAAGAGTATGAATAACCTTGTAAGTATCATAAGCGGCCCGGAGTTCTTCCGAATGGACAAAACAATACATACCACGGTATTTACGCTCAAGAACGTTTCCTTCATTGTCAAGGACAGGTTTACGCTTTATAACAACGGTAAAGCAACCAAGGAAGGTATGGGGTTCATAGAGCATTGTAACCTGTTCCCGTAAACCTTTATTGACACGGGTGAAAACCTGGGCAGTACAACAAAGAATTCGGTTATTTTTACGATTTTGTGTAGCAACTTCAAGCATACCTTCCGGAAGCTGCACACGCCCAGACTGGAACCAGTTTTGAATTTCATCAATGCCAACAATAACACCTTTATGACCATTCGTGTATTCAAGAAGCTGCTGCCATTCAGTCAATTCATCATTTTCTGTAGTAACCCCAAAATTTGTGATCATCTTAGAGGCAGGATACATTTTTTGAAGTCTTAACATCAATTCAACACAAGCAATCGTTTTACCTGCACCTTGCTCACCGCAAAACATATGAATACCCCGAGGCTGGAAATAGCCAGGCTCACGCTGCACCATATCCAGGATATACCGTCTGGGAACGTCATAAAAAATCTGTTTATACAGAGGCCGCTTTTTCACCCGAACAACGCCAGAAGGCTGAATGTCCATCTTGAAATAATACTTGAAAACAAGGAACCAAGAAAGACAAAGGAGCGCAAAGATGACGATAAGGACGCCGACCGGGATAAACAGAAAGGAAAGGAATTTGAAGACCGCACCAACAATTAAAAGTCCAGATTTTAACATAAAGCCTCCTTAGACAAAAGGGAGCAAGTCCCGAATAACCCAGAAAAGAGAAGCAAAGGCACGGAATACAGCTACAGAAACCAGAAGGGCAACAATGCCTTTTACAGTACCAAGAGGAATGATATAACAAATCATCTCAAGGGCATCACGCAAATATTCGAATGCGGCAGTATTCACATCCCAAGAAATTGGAGGAAGGAGAGAAAATAGACCGGAGGTAACACCAAATAAAATATCAATCAGTCTCTCAGTAATCATCCTAATCCTCCTCATGGTGGAAATGTTCGGATACACGTTCCATATTTCCAGCAAGGCCAACAGCACCCCGCAGGATACCGGGGAGTGCAAGGAAAAGCCGCCAAAGAACGATAAGCCAGAGGAATGCAGAAAGAATGGTATCTACAGTGGGTTTATATTGAGAATACCAAGACAAATCCATGAAAATCTGACGGCCACCAAGAACAAAAGAATTTGAATTCTGAAGATCAATATATATAATCGGAGGTTTTGAACCAAGGCCAGAGAAGAAAGAACCGAGGGAACGGCCCGTAGTTATTATAGAATCGAAGAAAGGAAAAGCAGCCATACAGGCAGCAAGTTTTGCATCCCAATAACCGGCAGCGGGGATAAAAGCAGCAGCGAGGGCAACTGCGATGGCATCAGTAATAGTCCGGGGCAGAGAAAGAGCCCAGGCTTTTACATCAGTAATCCATGCAGGAACAGTTACACCAAAAAAAGTTTCTAGGGCCTCGTAAATACTATTTAGAAAATCTGGAATGGAAACAGTAACCGCTTGAATAAGGGCAGCCCAGAATTCAGATAACCAGGCGGTGAGATAATGAATAGCCCAATCTATACGCTGAACAACAGCGTCAAACAAGCCAGGAAGGCTATCAAGAATACTGTCAAAAAAAGTTTTGCAAGTGACGAAAAACGAAAGCCAGTGGCTAAGAAGTGCATTGAGAAGGTCTTTGAGACCATCAAAATGCCCGCCTAAAAATTCCGGGGTAATTGCAACAGGTACATCATCTGGAGTAGTAGCCTCAGTACCAGGTTCAGTAACTTCAGGGGTAGTGGGTAGAGGTTCAATAGCAATAGGAATATCAAGAGGGAGATAAACAGTATCAGAATCAGCAACACCGGTATTATACCATTCTGGATAAGCAGCAGGTACATCCCTTAAGTTCGCAGGAACAGAAGAAACATCAAGATCGAGGGATGAGGTAGCAGAACCAGAGGCACCATGAGAAGAAACAAAATTACAAATATAGGATTTAACATAATCACGATCCACATACTTAAGTCGAGGAATATTTTGAAATACTTCATAGGGGTTATCTTCATGCGAAACCCAGATATAATATCCATTGTATTCGAAAGTGAAGGTGCGATAAGCCGAACCAGTAATGTTATTAGAAGCATCAAAAGGAGCAGTGCTATAAAGAACCGAAATACAATAATCTGTTTGTTTACTTGATTTAGGAGGAGTAGCAGAAAAATTAAACCAATAGACAGGCTCAGTATAGGAACTTACTCTCTGTACACAACCATAAGCGCAGTTAAATTTTAGAGTAGAAGTTGAGTCTTTAATAGAAGGGACTTTGACAGTTTTGGAATCAACAAGGTAGTTGGCAATAGAAGAAACAACCGAAGAAGAAAGGGCAGCTACAGCAGAAGATGAATCCGGGCCATTAGAGATAATCTTCATAACGTTAATAAAACCGTCAGAAGTTACAGAACCAGCAGATTTAAGGGTATCAACAACATTAGAGACAGTTGTATCCCAGTCAGAAGTACCAGCACCCTGTTTGAGACCAAGGTTTGTCAGAGCAGCACCAACAACAGCAACAGCACCAAGAGAAACAACGCCAGCAGCAACACCAAAGGGATCAGCCTCGGCCTTTGGAGCAAAGCCAGGGGAATAGAAAAGAATGAGTGCAGCTAACGCAGCACAGAGAAAACGCTTAAATTTGGACACATGAATACCTCCAATGTTCAGAAAGGCATATTGTAGAAAACGCAATAGGTGAAAAAAGAAAATACAGAAATGCCGAGGAAGGCAGAAAGAAAGGCCAAAATGGCATAAAAAAAGTCTTTATCAGGAGACATAAGAAAACCCTCTTAAAAGAAGTGCCCCGGCTTGAGGCCGGGGCATGGGGCATCAGGCGGAGTGCAGAACACCCTGAAGGAAACTGATACCCTTCCGCAGACCGATAAAACCGACCATGACAGGAATCACAACGGGCAGCAGGCCAGTGATCTCAGTCAGGACACCCTGCATCATATCAGCAGTAACGATAGCGGCCAGACCAGTGGAAGTCAGCATGTTTTTACCTCCTTAGAAAAAGATTTTGAAGAATTTATAGCAAAAGTAGCACAAAACGCAGACAACGAAGAACAGAAGGAAACCCGCAATAGTCTGGGTTGCAAACTCAGTGTTTTGCAGAGATTCCATAATCTGTTGAAGGGAGTTCATGTCTACATCCTGCGTTCCTTCTGTTACCGGAGTAGTTTCAGAAGTAGTAGGGGGAGAGGTTACAGGAATAGTTGAATCTTGAGATTCAAAAGAAGGTTGTTCAGGTTCAGACGGGAGAGATTCAGGCTGGGAGGGTTCGGAGGCTTCGGTCTCAGAGGGGACAGGTTCAGAAGAATCAGGCAGAGTCGTTTCATCAATAGATGTTTCTTCCGATTCGTCAGGGGTATAAATCAGAAGACTATTTTCGGGTGGCACTTCTTCAGCGAACGCCGTAGGGATCAAAAGAGAGAGACAAAGAAAACAGGGTAGAATTTGGAAAAGAATTTTCATGGGGCAACACCTCACAAGGGAAGAATATCGTCCGTTTTACCGGAGGTAAAAGCCTCGAAATCACGGAAACGAGTTGTATCTTGAGATTCAAAATGCCCAGTTAACTCCTTAAAAACAGTGTCGTTATGTTCACGGACGAGGGCCACACCAAGGGTTCCCATACGCCGGAGGTCAGAGTAAACACCTGCTGCGACGGCCTTTTTAAGAAGCTCAGAATAGCTGATACATCCAGGGGAAGAATCAATAATGTCAAGCAAGGTAAGAACACGAGCACCCTCATCAGGCTCAGCAAGAAGCGTTGAAAGGCGAACACTAAGAGGGCCGAAAACCGATTCAAATTCGTATTGAAATTTATCCTCATTGCCAAAATGGACGAGGTAAAGGAGGGCAGCATCTACATCTTTGCAGGCTTCCAGATAATTCGGGGCAATACCTAAATCCTTTGCAATAGATGTATTCCAAACCGCATTTTTAAAACGCACAACAACGTGCCAGTGCGCTTTTTTAAGTTCGCCTGTCTCCAGAGTGTCCTTGTCATGGAGAATAGCAGCGAAGTTATAACCGCCAGACTTCATCTTCTCAATTGCTGCCGAATGGGTGGGATCCTCCGGATATAAGACCAGGACAAACTTACGATCACGGAATTTTTGTGTATCAGCCATATTTTACCTCCATAAATTGACACATGACACAAAGCGTTCATGTGTGTTAATTTTATGAGTGTCATTTTGACACCTGGCACAAGCGGCGCTATGTCGTAGTGGCGCCGCCTGTGTCAAGAGGTGAGGAGGGCTTATCTCCTCTTGAGTTCCCTCTTGACATCTCCGAGTTGTTGTGCAACTTCAGAGAACATATTGCGCAAACCTTCCAATTCACGGCGAAGCTGCGCATTTTCTTTTTTGATAGATTCCAGGTCTTCCGAAAAGTTCAAGAGGGAAACCAAATCCTTGAGAGGAATGGAAACCCGCCAATCAGAAGAGGGGGCATTCATTACAGAATGCCATCAACGATAACAGAACCATTGAAGGAGTGAAAGAAAATTTCCTTCTGGTCTTCCAGCTTCAGGCCGCCAATAGCATCGACCATGTCGCCAGAAATATTGGCAGTAGCAGCCTTGAGGCCGTTCATGTACTGATCCGGGTAAACAAAAGAGACCGGGAGGAAGTCATAAGGCTTTCCGTTCTTCTTACTCGTACCGCTCATACGCTGACCGATACCGACAACTTTAATTTTCGTTCTCAAAGGTATTTCCTCCTAATTAAATTATTTCCCAGTCACGGAAAACTGGTATACTAAGATTAAACCTTATTTAACCAAAAGTCAAGCATAAAGTTTAACCTTATTTAACTTTGTAAAATATAGCTAAATCAAACATGACTTTTTCGTTAAATATGGTAACATGATATTGGAGGTTGTTTACTATGGAAAAACGAACAGAACAAATTGGGATCAAAGTTACACCAACGACAAGAAAAGCGATTGAAGAAATCGCAAGCAGGGAAGCAAGACCGCTAAGCAGTCAAATAAACCTTATACTTGAAAAATACGTCAAAGAATACTTTGAAAAGGAAAATGATAATAAGTAATTTTTGAATATTAATAATCAAAAAGGAAAGAGCAAATAGGCAAGCTGGGCCGGGGGCCGAAACCGGCTATGCCGGTTTCAGGGTAAAAAAGAAATTCTCCCGCAATAGGTGGTGCTAATCCAACGCCATCTATGCGGGAGAGTTTCTTTTTTTATGCCCTAGCACTTCTCATCCTAACCGGAATTTTAATTTTGTCAAGACCACATAAAAAAAGTGCCAAAACCTGAGTGGAGCATTTCAGGTTCCGGCACTTTTTTCATGTGCGAGTTGCGCCAGAGGCGCAAGTCTTGACAAAACCGGAATATGGGATTGCCATACTCACAAGAACGAAACGTAGTGTCAATCCCATATTCCTTTAAAACCGCCCAGTGTGAGCACTGGGCTTTCCGCGCTATCAAGAAAGTGGCTAGGGCAGGCCAAAAAGAAATCCGGTTAGAAAGCACCTAACCGGAGCAGGGGGAAAGTCAAAAACCTGCAAAACAATAATATCATGCCCAGAAAGGAAAGTCAATATGAAAGAGACAGTAAAAACCAGCAGAGCAGCGGGACAGCTTGAAAAGATGTTCCGGACATTGAACAGAGACAGCTTCAACGGGGAGCTGGAAGAGCCAATCATAACCATTCAGAGCACACCCGGGGCATACGGTCATGTAACAGTGGCCAAGACCTGGAAGCGGAAAGACGATTGGAGACATGAACTGAACATGGCAGCCGACTGGCTGGAAAGGCCAATCGAGGAAGTTACGGCAACGCTGATACACGAAATGGTTCATCTCTACAACTTGAAAAACAATATTCAAGACTGTAGCCGGGGAGGGACATACCACAACAGGAAATTCAAAGAAGAAGCCGAAAAGCACATGATAAGCATTGAAAAGCACGAGAAATACGGATGGACAATAACGAAGGTGACAGAAGAATTAATCGAGTACATCATTGCTCAAGGCTGGGAGGATTTCCAAATGAGCCGATTTCCGCTATACGGTATCAAGGCCCCGGGAGGAGAAAAGACGAAAGGAGGAAACGCAGGGGACCCGGGAGGAGGTCAGGAAAAACAGAAGAAAACGAGTTGGAAGCACGTTTGCCCCCAGTGTAAAGCAATCGCAAGAACAACAAAAGAAATTCCTCTGATTTGTGGGAATTGCAACATTAATATGGAAATTGAAGATTAAGATTCAAAAGGGGAGGAGGAAACTTCTCCCCAAAGGAGGCTATATGACAATATCAGAAGCAATTGAAGAACTAATGGAACTTGCTAAAAGATCAAACATGACATTCGATCAATTGATAGAATGGATAAAAAGAAATGACCAAGAAAAAAATTTACCATGGGAGGAATAAAAAATGACACTGGAAACTTTAATTGAGCGTTACGCAGAATACAATGGAATAAGCAAAGAAGAAGCTGAAGGAGAAATGGAAAGAGGATGGATTGACGGATATATGCTGTTATACGCATGGCTAAATTACGAAGGAATTATAGGATATACACATCAAATAATAGAAATATTTGATATATGCGAGGAAGAAAAGTTGAAAATAACAAATAAATAAGAATTGCCGGGCAACCCAAACGGGAAGCCCGGTTTTTTTATGTGCGGACAGTTGAAATTAAGATTCAAAATATTTTAGCAATGAAAGCAAGATACCAAATGAATGTAAGCACAGCAGCCCCGGCAAGGATGATCAAGAAGTCAACACAGGATGTGCGGAACCATGATACGACTTTTTTATATCTATCGTACATATAGACCTCCAATAAAAAACAGGTTGACAAAAGAGTAGAAAAAGGCTATCTTGAAAAGACAAACATTCCAAGAATAGGGGGAAGTATTGGAATCGTATTGGTAAACGGACCGAAGAACGAACGCAACAAAATAAAAATTTTGTTGCGTTCGTAACTTGGAATTGTCCGTCAACTCTTCATATGGCTTAACATCATGCGAAATTGCGATTGCCATAACGATTCCATACATACAATCTATGCAACAATATCGGGATTGCCCGCAGGTTTTGCGGGATTTCTTAAGCTACCACGAAAACGTCAAAGGTCAATCTCCGCTGACGATTCGGGAGTATTATCTGGATCTTCGGATGTTTCTGCGCTTTATGAAGCTTATGCGCGCAGAGATGCCCATTGACACCGACCTGGAGACCATAGACATTCGTTCTATCGATCTGGATTTTATTGCCGGCATCACCACATCCGAAATCTTTGACTTTCTCTCCTACCTTGCCAACGACCGTGTGGCCAGGCCGGATACGGCAGCTCCCGATCATGGAATTGAAGCAGCCTCCAGAGCCCGAAAACTATCGGCGATCAAGTCCTTTTATAAGTATCTGACCGTCAGAACCAAACAATTGAACGATAATCCGGTTGCGGATCTGGAATATCCTAAATTGCGTAAAAGTTTGCCGAAATACCTGACTTTGCAGGAGTCCTCCGCACTTTTACAGGCTGTTTCTGGTCCAAATGCCAAAAGAGACTATGCAATTCTTATGCTATTTCTGAACTGTGGTATCCGCCGCAGTGAGTTGGTCGGCCTCAATCTGACAGATGTGTATGAGGACAGGATTCGTGTGGTTGGCAAAGGCAATAAAGAACGTTTTGTCTACTTTGGCTCCGCCTGCAGAAAAGCTCTGGATGATTATTTGGAAGAAAGAAAACAGCGGGAGCTATCGGATAACCGTGCTCTGTTTGGTTCCAGAGACAATAATCGCATCAGTGTCACTGCCGTCCATCGGCTGGTGAAAAAAGCCCTTTTGCAGGCAGGTCTGGATTCCACCCAGTTCTCTGCCCATAAGCTGCGCCATACGGCAGCAACTATGATGCTTTCCGGCGGTGTGGACGTAAAAACCGTCCAGGAGGTTCTGGGGCACGAGAATCTGAACACCACACAGATCTACACCCATATCGAAAATACAGAATTGAAAATCGCGGCTGAAGCAAACCCCCTATCCAAACTTGACTTTTCGAAATAATACTATAAAATGATAGATGCAACCAATAGTTGACAAACATTTCCGAATAGTGGGTGAACTGCTATGTCCGTAGGCGAACGTATTATTTCCCTTCGCACCGCCTCTTCCCTCTCCCAGGGTCAGCTTGCGGAACGCATGGGTGTATCCCGTCAAGCTGTCAGCAAATGGGAAAACGACCTCTCCTGCCCGGATCCGCTGCGTCTGATCCAGCTGGCCGATGCATTAAATACGGATGTGGAATATCTGGCCACCGGCAGACACACAGCAATGAAAGTACCCTCCGAACCCATCGTCATTCACCAGGTGGTCGAAAAGCCGGTATACGTCGAAAAAGTGGTTGAAAAGCCGGTATATTTGGAGAAGTCCCCGTTACCGGTTCCGGAAAAAGTTGTCACTGTTACAAAAGAAGTCCCTGTGGAACGGATCGTGGAAAAGCCTGTTGTGAAAAAGGTAGTCCGTGTCCGCTACCAAAATAATCCACTGACCCTGCTTCTGGCTGCTCTATTGGGTCTTATTATCGGAATCGTAATCGGCTTGCTGATCTGATATACTCCGAAGCATATATGAAACTACCGTCCGACTCTGAAAAAGAGCCGGACGGTAGTGTTATAGCGCCACTTCAATTGCTTCCCGAAGATTCCGGACACGATAAACTGTCAATTCCTTTGGAATATCCAGTTTTTCTGAACCTCCCTTGGGAATCATACACTTTTTAAATCCCAGACGGGCAACTTCACCCAGCCTTTGATTCATGTGGGAAACCGCGCGGATCTCCCCTGTCAGACCAATTTCTCCGATGGCCGTCAGTTCGTCGGCAATGGGTTGATCCCTATACGAGGATGCCACTGCCAAAGCCACAGGCAGGTCGGCTCCCGGCTCGTCCAATCGCAAGCCTCCGATCACATTGATATAAGCGTCAAAGCCGCCCAATCGAAGCCCGGCCCGTTTTTCTGCCACAGCCAACAGGAGCATCATTCTGTTGAAGTCAAACCCGTCAGAGGCCCTTCTGGGGACATTGGCCATGGTTTTCGCCACCAGAGCCTGCACCTCCGCCAAAACCGGACGTGTGCCCTCCATCACACAAGCCACACAGGTGCCGCTGGCTCCTTCAGGGCGGCCTTCCAGCAGCATCTGAGACGGATTTGGAACCTCTTCCAATCCGTGTTCCATCATTTCAAATACACCGATCTCGTTGGTAGAGCCGAACCGATTCTTTGCCGCCCGAAGCATACGGTAGGTGGAATTGGATTCTCCCTCAAAATAGAGCACACAATCTACCATATGCTCCAGCACCTTGGGCCCGGCGATATTGCCGTCTTTGTTGATATGACCAACCACAAATACCGTAATCCCCTGTGATTTGCTCAGCTGCATCATGGTCATGGTGCAGTCCTTTACCTGGGAAACACTGCCTGGAGAGGATTCGTTTTCTTCCCGATAGAGGGTCTGGATGGAATCAATCATCAGAATATCCGGCTTCAATTCCTCCACCGCTTCCAGAATATCTGACAGCCGGGTTTCGGAAAGAATATACAGGCTATCCGGCGCAACACCCAGCCGTTGGGCACGAAGCTTCAGCTGACGCTCGCTTTCCTCGCCGGATACATACAGTACGCTTCTTCCGGCACACAGACTGTTGCATATCTGAAGCAGTAGGGTCGATTTTCCGATACCGGGCGCGCCGCCCACCAGCACCAGCGAGCCTGCCACAGCACCGCCGCCCAGGACCCGGTCCAGCTCGCCCATTCCGGTAGAAAACCGGATTTCCCCATCTGTATCCACTTCCCGGATTCGCTGGGGCTTCCGGCTTTGGCCCACCGGGCCCGTTTTCGCCTTTCCAGCTGACGATGGTTTTTCTATATGCTCTTCCATGGTATTCCAAGCACCGCAGGCCGGGCACCTTCCCTGCCATTTGGGGCTTTCATTACCGCAATTGGTACAGAAAAAAACGGTTTTTGTTTTCGCCATATCAGTACCTCTGTTTCTCCGCCGAAGAGGCGTTCATTTATTCCTATTATATCAACGCCGGTCTCCGGGGTCAAGACAGATTCGACGCTGTTGCCGCAGCGATTACGCACACCAGTTTTTTCTGATAATCCTGCTGCCGAAGCAGAAACTCCTCCTGCGGATTGGAGAGAAATCCGCACTCCACAAGTACCCCCTGTC